>JAKSDN010000398.1 GCA_022360075.1 Kiloniellales bacterium
ATCCCCGGCTACGACAGCCGGCCGGACGCCGAGACCTTCCGGCGCGCCGTGACCGAAGCCGGCTGCGCCATCGTCGGCCAAAGCGCCGACCTGGCACCGGCGGACGGCCGGCTCTACGCGATCCGCGACGTCACGGCGACGGTCGAATCGATCCCGCTGATCACCGCCTCGATCCTCTCCAAGAAGCTGGCCGCCGGGCTCGATGCGTTGGTGATGGACGTCAAGGTCGGCATCGGCGCCTTCATGACCGAGCCGGAGGACGCGCGCGCACTCGCCCACAGCATCGTCTCGGTCGCCAACGGCGCCGATCTCAAGACCCGCGCCCTGATCACCAACATGGACCAAGTGCTCGGCCGCAGCGCCGGCAACGCCGTCGAGGTGCGCGAGGCGATCGACTATCTGACCGGCGCTGCGCGCAATCCCCGCTTCCACGAGGTGGTGATGGCGCTTTGCCGCGAGCTGTTGCTGATGGGCGGCCTGGCCGAGGACGAGGCGGAGGCGGACCAGTTGCGCCAACAGGCGCTCGACAGCGGCGCGGCCGCCGAGACCTTCCAGCGCATGGTCGCTGCGCTCGGTGGTCCCGGCGATCTGCTCGCTGCACCGGATCGCCATCTGCCGCGGGCGCCTGTCGAGACTCCAGCCCTGCCGGAGCGTCCCGGTTTCGTCGCGGCCATCGACGTGCGTGCGCTGGGCCTCGCCGTGCTGTCGCTCGGCGGCGGCCGCACGCGCGCGGATCAGGCGATCGATCACGCCGTTGGCTTGACCGCGGTCGCGGCGATCGGCGAAGAGGTCGGAGCCGAGCGTCCCTTGGCGCTCATCCATGCGCGCAGCCAGGAAGATGCGGAAAGCGCCGCGGCGCAGATCCGGCAAGCCTTCTCGCTTACTGTGCGGCAGTATGTACCGCTTCCCGTGATCCACGAGCGGATCATCGACGCCATGCCCGCCGAGAACGATGACGGCTAGCGCCTCTCTCCTCTAGAATCGCGGACAACGAGACCGTTTCGCAGGACGGCAAGCATGATCCGCTTGCGCCACGAGATTCTTGGCACCGTTGCCGCGCTGTCTCTGAGCGCGGGGCTCGCGCTTTGGTCGTTCGCCGCCGCGGGAGAGCAAGGCCAGCTTCGCCCCTCAGGCTTTCTGGCTGCCCTGGAGGCCGGGGGTATCGCCCCCGACGGCCTGGCCTGCAACTCGGCCGTCGACTACTCACTCACCCTGGAAGCCGACGCGCGAAAGGCCGCCGAAGCGATGATCGCCGCCCTCGAGCCGCACCTGAAAGGCACGGCAGCGGCACTCGAAGCCACCAGGACTCGAGTCGAGCACGAGATGATGGCCTGGACGCTGCGCAGCTTCCTGATCACCGGGAACCGCAACAACCTCGGCGCCATCGTGCTCAAGGATCGCTTCTGGACCGATGCCGAGGGACGGCGGCGCCCCCTGGTCGTCTTTCGCAGCGGCTACACGCCGGACGCGGCGGCCGACGGTTCCTGCTTCCGCAGCCTGCTGGAGCGTGGCGGTGTCAAACATGTGATCAATCTCTACGAAGGCGGCTGGCTGCCGGTCGCCGATCTCGACGCCGAAGAGCGCGCGACCGCCGCGCGCCACGGCGCCAGCTACCTGCGCACCGCCGATACCGGCTATGGCAACTGGCGGGATATGCTCGAGCAGAATCCCGAACCCGGCCCGGCCTGGGACGAGGCCGAGGCCATCGTCGCGCGCCTGATCAACGCGGAGATCCTGCGGCCCGGCGGCGCCCCGCCGCGCGGCAACATCTATCTGCACTGCGGCGGCGGCATGCACCGCTCGGGCATGATCGTCGGCATCCTCGAGAAGGCCGTGAACCATCGTGGCCCGGCGGACATCGCGCGGGGTTACCGCTATCATGTCGGCTACCGTGACGCGCGCCGGCCCGGTGGCTTCGAGCAGGGCAACCTGGATTTCATCGAAGCTTTCGATGCATCGCTGATAGGAGATTGAGCCGACCATGGATCTGGCCGCTTTCAAGGCTTCGCTCGACGAGGCCGCGCCGCCGAAGGACCTCGCGCCCGCGCTCCAAGCGCTCTGGCACGAGGCCAAGGGCGATTGGGACAAGGCGCACCAGCTCGCGCAGTCGCAGGACGACGAGAGCGGCGCCTGGGTGCATGCCTATCTGCACCGCGTCGAGGGCGACCAGGGCAACGCCGGCTACTGGTACCGCCGCGCCGACAAGCCGCACGCGTCGCAGCCGCTCAAGGACGAATGGGAAGCGATCGCCACCGCGTTGTTGTGAACCGATCGTTCCACTCTGTTTTGATCGGCGCCACCCCGCAGTCGTCGTTGCGAGCCGGCATCAGCCGGCGTGGCAATCCAGAGCGACCGCTTCGACGGTAGCCGGCTGGATTGCTGCGCTCCGCTCGCAACGACGGATTAGGGAGCAAAGAGCCAAGGTCACGACATTACGGATCAGACCGCGTCCAGCAAAGCGGCGAGACGTCGGGCGCAGTCGAGACCGAAGGGCGTTGGCGCCATGGCGGGCGCGCGGTCGTGCGCGACATCGAGGCCGAGCCGCCAGGCGCAGATCCGCTTGCCGTAGCAAATCAAGCTGTCGATCGACTGCATGACGAAGGTCAGGAGCGGCAGGATCTCGCGGTAGAGGCGCTCGGCCTCGGCGACCGACGCCGGGTCGCCGGCACGCATCAGCTCGAAGATCCGCACCTGCACGGCGCAGGCTTCCGGCGAGGGGATCATGCCGGCGCAGCCGGCGCGCAGGTTGTCGGGCAGCTCCAGGCCGTTGCGGCCGTTGAAAACCGCGAGGCGGCCGCCGGTGGTCTCGATCACCTGGCGGATCAGGATCGCCGGGCCCTCGCCCTTGAGCAGCGTGAAGTTGCTCTGGGCCTGGCGCAGGCGCTCGATGCCCTCGGCGGAGAGACCGATGCCGATGTACTCCGGCGCGTTCTGGATCGCGGTCGGGATCGAGACCTGCGCCATCACCGCGCCGAAGAAGGCGATCAGCTCGTCCTCCGGCATGTCCGGGATGCGCGGCGGCTGCAGGATCAGCCAGTCCGCGCCCGCCGCCTCGGCGGCCCGCGCGAAGTCAGCCTGGTCCTCGACGCTGTTGCCGAAGATGGTGATCGCGAGCGGCAGGCGCCCGTCCAAATCCTCGACCACCCAGTCGAGGATCCTGCGGCGCTCATCGGGCGAGAGCTTCTGCACTTCGGTGGCGAGGCCGAGCGCGGCCAGGCCATGGGCACCGGCTTCCAGGCAGAACGCGACCTGGCGCCGCATGGCATCGCGGTCCAGCGCCCCATCGGAAGCGAACAGGGCGTAGAGCATGGGGTAGATGCCGTGGAAGGCCGCGGGCGCGTTCATCGTCGTGGGTCTGGTACACCTGAGACCAGGGACTCGCTGCGGTGCTCCAAAACGCAAGAAGGCCCGCCGAACGGCGGGCCTTGCATCGGGGTCGAACTTTTCGTCGGGGTCAGTCGACGATCTTCAGATTTTGTGCCGAGCTCTTGCCGTTGCGTCCCGGCTGCAGCTCGTACTCGACGCGCTGTCCCTCCGAGAGGCCGGGCAGACCGGCCCGCTCCACCGCGGAGATATGGACAAAAGCGTCCTTGCCACCGTCGTCCGGGCTGATAAAGCCATAGCCCTTCACGGTGTTGAACCACTTCACGGTTCCAGTCGTCATCGAGTCGTTCCTTCACATGTGTTACCGGCACCGGCATCGCTGATGCCAGCTTGAGTAAGGTCACCGAATTCCGAGGGTTATTAGGTGCTAGGTCGGCGCGACGCAGCGGTTTCCGCCAGAATTTCATGGACTGCCTTAAGATTTAGAGATCTACCAGAGCATTTGCAAACGGATTCGCGGAGCGGGCGGTTCGCGCCGGTTCTCCACCTCCGGGTGCCGTCACATCGCGCCGTCGCGGGAACCGTCGCATGAAAGTGAGCGGCACGGCGCGCGAACCGTGAAGACAGTTTTACGCCGCCAGGCTTCCGCTCTTCGCATCCTCGCGGATCATGTCGGCCGCCTTCTCGGCGATCATGATCGTCGGCGAGTTGGTATTGCCGCTGGTGATGCTCGGCATGACCGAGGCATCGACGACGCGCAGCGCCTGCAGCCCCTTCACGCGCAGCCGCGCATCGACGACGGCCATCGGGTCCTGGCCCATCTTGCAAGTCCCGACCGGGTGAAAGATCGTGGTCGCGATGTCGCCGGCGGCGCGGGCGAGATCCTCGTCGGACTCGATCTCCGGACCCGGCTTGAACTCGAGCGGCGCGTAACGCTGCAAGGCGGGCTGGGCGATGATGCGCCGGGTGAGCCTGATGCCATCGGCGGCCACACGCCGATCGCCCGCCGTGGAAAGATAGTTCGGCCGGATCGCCGGCGCCGCCAGCGGGTCGGGGCTCTTGATGCGGATGTGACCGCGGCTTTCCGGGCGCAAGTTGCAGACCGCCGCCGTGAAAGCCGGAAAGGGATGCAGCGGCTCGCCGAACTTGTCGAGCGTCAGGGGCTGGACGTGATACTCGACGTTCGGCGTCTCGAACGAGGGGTCCGTGCGCGCGAAGGCGCCCATCTGCGAAGGCGCCATGGACATCGGCCCGCTGCGGAAGAGCGCGTACTCCAGGCCGATCGCCATGCGGCCCAGGATCGAGTTGGCCTTCTCGTTCAAGGTGCGCACGCCCTGAACCTTGTAGGCACAGCGCACTTGCAGATGGTCCTGCAGGTTCTCGCCGACGCCCTCCAGCGCGTGACGCACCTCTATGCCGTGCTCTTGCAGGAGCGCGCCCGGACCGACACCGGAAAGCTGCAACAGTTGCGGCGAGGCGACGGCGCCGGCCGCCAGGATCACCTCGCCCTTGGCCTCGATCGCGGCCGGCGCGCCGGCCAGACGCAGCTCGAGCCCAACCGCCCGGCCCTCGGCCAGGCGCAGGCGCGTTGCTTGGGCCTGCGTGAAGACGCGCAGGTTCGAGCGGTCCTTGGCCGGCCGCAGGAAGGCCTTCGCGGTGCTCCAGCGCCAGCCGCGGCGCTGATTGACGTGGAAGTAGCCGCAGCCTTCGTTGTCGCCGCGATTGAAGTCGTCGGTCCTGGGGATGCCGGCCTGTTCCGCCGCCTCCTGGAAGGCGTCGAGGATGTCCCAGCGCAGGCGCTGGCGCTCGACCCGCCATTCTCCGCCAGCACCGTGCACATCGTCGGGCGCGACCGCGGCCTGGTCCTCCGACTTCTTGAAGTAGGGCAACACATCGTCCCAGCCCCAGCCCGTGTTACCGAGCTGGCGCCAGAGGTCGTAGTCGCGCGCCTGACCGCGCATGTAGATCATGCCGTTGATCGAGGAGCAGCCGCCGAGGACGCGGCCGCGCGGATAGCTGAGCGCGCGACCGTTCAAGCCAGGCTCCGACTCGGTCGCAAAGCCCCAGTCGGTGCGCGGGTTGCCCATGCAGTAGAGATAGCCGACGGGGATGTGGATCCAGTGGTAGTTGTCCTTGCCGCCGGCCTCGAGCAAGGCGACGCTGACCCCCGGATCGGCCGACAGGCGGTTGGCCAGCACGCAGCCCGCGCTGCCCGCCCCGACGATGACGTAGTCAAAGGCGCCGAGTGACTTCACCGCCTGTCCTTTTCGTGTGTAGTCGACACTGCGTGACCCCCAAGTTCCAAGCGCTGGTTCCGAAGCCGGAGCATCATAGAGCAATGCGCCGCCGCATTGCGATCCGAGGGGATCTCAACCATGAAGCGGCCGAATCTCCGTTTCGAATCAACTCCTGATGCGCCGTCGGCGCATGGCCGATCTGCGAGGGCCGTTCGCTAATTGACTTGCTCGGCGGTGCCACGCAGTCTCGATGAAAAGCCGACATGGGGGCGTCACGAGATGTGGGACGATCGAGCAGCCGACGAGGCGCGCAGCGTCGAGATCGCCGGTGGGCACAAGCTGGTGACCTACAGCTTCGGTCAGGGCGACGAGGTTCTGCTCTGCCTGAACGGCGGCCCCGGCCTGCCCTGCGACTACTTGCGCGAGCCCCACGCGCCGCTCGCCGACAAGGGCTACCGCGTGGTGGCCTACGACCAGCTCGGCTGCGGCCGCTCGGACAAGCCGAGCGGCGAGAGCCTCTGGGAGATCGGCCGCTACGTCGAGGAGCTGGAGACGGTCAGGCAGGCGCTCGGCCTCGGCAAGGTGCACCTGCTCGGCCATTCCTGGGGCGGATGGCTCGGCATCGAGTACGCCATCACCTATCCCGAGAACCTGAAATCCCTCATCCTGGAGAACACCTGCGGCGACATGCCGCATCTGATCTCGGAGCTGAACCGGCTGCGCGGCGCGCTGGGCCCGGAAACGGTTGCGATGATGCAGCGCCACGAGGCGGAGGGCACGCTGGAGCATCCGGCCTACGAGGCGGCGATCACGATCCTGAACTACCGCCACGTCTGCCGCCTGGACGAATGGCCGGCACCGGTCATGCGCTCCCTGGACGACTGGAACATGGAAGTCTACGGCACCATGCAGGGGCCGAACGAGTTCCTCTACGTCGGCAACCTCAAGAACTGGAACCGGCTCGAGGAGATGGCGCGGATTCCCTGCCCGGCGCTGATCACGGTCGGCCAGCACGACGAGCTCGGGCCGGCCTGCGCCATGCGCATGCAGCACGCCCTGCCCCATGCGCAGCTCGAGGTCTTCAAGAACAGTTCGCACATGCCGTTCTACGAGGAGCCGGAGGCCTACTACGCGGTCCTGGAGGGTTTTCTCACGGCCCAGCGATAAGAAACGCGCAGCGACAGGAGAGCGACATGTGGGACGAGCGCAGCCCCGATGAGACCGTCACCGTCGAGATCGACGGCGGCCACAAGGTCGTCACCTATCACTTCGGCCGGGGCGACGAGGTGCTGCTCTGCCTGAACGGCGGCCCCGGCCTGCCCTGCGACTATCTGCGCGAGCCCCATGCCTGGCTCGCCGACAAGGGCTATCGGGTCGTCGCCTACGACCAGCTCGGCTGCGGCAGCTCAGACAAGCCGGACGACCTCTCGCTTTGGACCGTGCCGCGCTACGTGCAGGAGCTAGAGCGGGTGATCGCCGGGCTCGGCCTCCCGAAAGTGCATATGCTGGGCCACTCCTGGGGCACCTTCCTGGCGACCGAATACGCGCTCACCTTCCCCGGCCGCATCAAGTCGCTGATCCTGGCCGACGGCGCCGGCGACATCCCGCATCTGGTCAGCGAGCTCGACCGCCTGCGCGCGGCGCTCGGCCCCGAGACGATCGAGATGATGCTGCGCCACGAGGCGGAAGGCACGCTGAAGCACCCGGCCTACGAGGCGGCGATCACGGTGTTGAACTATCGTCACGTCTGCCGCCTCGACGACTGGCCGGCGCCGCTCAAGCGCTCGCTCGACGACTGGAACATGGCGGTCTACGGCACCATGCAAGGGCCGAACGAGTTCACCTTTACCGGTAACTACAAGGACTGGTCGCGGCTCGCCGACATGCACCGGATCGCCGAGCCGGCCCTGGTGCTCTGCGGCCAACACGACGAGCTGACCCCGGCCTGCTCGATGCGCATGCACCACGCGCTGCCGAACTCGACGATCCGGGTCTTCCCGAACAGCTCGCACATGCCCTTCTACGAGGAGCCGGCGGCCTATTTCGCCAGCCTGCTCGGCTTCCTCGACAGCCACCGCGGCTGAGGCGGAGCGCGGCGCCGTGGAACGCTTCAAGTTCGTGCTCTATCGGCCGCTGCAAATGATCCCGGTGCTGTTCGGGGTCAGCGTCGCCACCTTCGTGCTGATCCGCTCGATCCCGGGCGATCCGGTGCGGGTGCTGCTCGGCCCGCGGGCGCGCCCCGACATGATCGAGGCCGTGCGCCAGCAATACGGCCTCGATGAGCCCCTGGTCGTGCAATACGTCTACTTCGTCGTGAACCTGCTCCAGGGCGAGATGGGCCGCTCGATCATGTACCGCGCGCCGGTGCTCGAGGTGATCCTGGAGCGCCTGGCGCCGACCCTGTTCCTGTTGGCCTATGCGTTGGTTCTGGCGATCCTCCTGGCGCTCGCCCTGTCGATCACCGCGGCACGCAACCAGGGCCGGCTGCCGGACCATCTGATCCGCATGTTCTGCACCGCGGGCCTCGGCCTGCCCGCCTTCTGGCTCGGCATCATCCTGATCATGCTGTTCAGCATCGGCCTGGGCTGGTTCCCGGTCTCGGGCTACGGCGAGGGCTTTCTGCAGCATCTGCACTACCTCTTCCTGCCGGCGCTGACCATCGCGCTCGCGCTCGCGCCGGTGCTGACCCGCAATCTGCGGGCGACGCTGATCGAGCAGACCGAGGCCGACTTCGTGCAGGCCGCGCGTTCGCGCGGCATGGCCGAGCGCGCGCTCTTCTTCCGCCACGTGCTGCCGAACTCCCTGATCCCGACGATCAACCTGCTGGGCGTCAACTTCGCCTGGCTGATCGGCGGCACGGTGGTGGTCGAGACGGTCTTCTCGATCCCCGGCATGGGCCAGCTCATGGTCGCCTCGATCTTCACGCGCGATTATCTGCTGGTCCAAGGCATCACCCTGATGTTCGCGCTCGGCGTCATCCTGACCAACTTCATCGTCGACATCGCGAGCGTCGCCCTCGACCCGCGCATCGAGCTATGAGCGCGGCGGCGGAAAGGCTGAGTTCCACAAGGCGGCGCCGGCCGCTCTCCTGGACCCTCGTGGCCGGCGGGCTGATCTCCGGGGGTTGGCTGCTGGTCGCCCTGCTCGCCGACCTGATCGCGCCCTACGACCCGATCGCCCAGGACCTCACCGCGACCCTGCAAGGGCCAAGCGCGGCGCACTGGCTCGGCACCGACAACTATGGCCGCGACATCCTCTCGCGAATCCTGCACAGCGCGCGGGTCGATTTGCAGATGGGCATCTTCGGCGTGCTCTTTCCCTTCCTGATCGGCAACCTGATCGGGCTGATCGCCGGCCACTTCGGCGGCCTGGTCGACACGCTGCTGATGCGCCTGCTCGAGGTAACGATCGCCTTTCCCTTCTTCGTCCTGGTGATCGCGATCATCTCGATCCTGGGGCCGGGCCTGACCTCCTTCTACATCGCGCTCGCCATGGTCGGCTGGGTCTCCTACGCCCGCCTGGTGCGCGCGCAAATCCTGGTGCTCAAGGGCAGCGACTTCATCAGCGCCGCGCGCACGCTGGGCTACAGCGACCTGCGCATCATGTTCCGCCACCTGCTGCCCAACGCGATCACGCCGGCCGTGGTGTTCTCCATGACCGACGTGGTGCTGGTGATCCTGCTCGGCTCCGCGCTCAGCTATCTCGGCCTCGGCGCGCAGCCGCCGACCGCCGAATGGGGCGTGATGATCGCCGAGGGCCAGCAGTTCCTCTCGACCGCCTGGTGGATCTGCCTCTTCCCCGGCCTCGCCATCGTGCTGCTCGCGCTCGGCTTCTCGCTGATCGCCGACGGCCTCGCCGAGCTTCTGGGCACCAAGACGTGAGCGCTACGCCGCTGCTCGCCGTGCGCGGGCTCTCGATCGAGTTCAGCCAGGCCGAGGGCTGGCAGCGCGTCGTCGACGGCGTGTCCTTCGACCTCGCCCGGGGCGAGGTGCTGGGCATGGTGGGCGAGAGCGGCTCCGGCAAGACCGTGACCTCGCGCGCCCTGATCCGCTTGCTGCCCGAACGCAACTGCCGGATCGCCGAGGGTCGGATCGAGCTGGAGGGCCGCGACGTGATGAGCCTGTCGGCCGCGGAGCTCGGCCGGTTGCGCGGCGAGCGCGTGGCGATGATCTTCCAGAACCCGAGCAGCCACCTCGACCCCGTGATGCGCATCGGCGCGCAGATCGCCGAGGGTCTGGTCCTGCATCAGGGCCTGGGC
>JAKSDN010000630.1 GCA_022360075.1 Kiloniellales bacterium
CATCACGGCCGATCTCGGCGGTCGCTGGTTTATCGAAGAGACCTACCTCAAGCCCTATGCGTCGTGCCGCTACACTCACTCCGTTCTCGACGCGGTTTTCGCCCTGACACGTGACCACGGATGCGCGGCGGCCTCGATCGAGCGCCTTGTCGTGGAGATCTTCCCGGAAGCGCGGAAGCTCGCGAACGAGATTGCCCCGCGGACGCTGGAAGGCGCGCAGTTCAGCCTGCCGTTCACCACCGCGCTTGCGGTGCTGCGTGGCCGGCCGGCCTTCCGGCCCTTGTCGGAAGAAAGTTTGCAGGACGGCGAAGTGCTGGCGCTGTCCCGGCGCGTGGAGCTTGTCTATGGCGATGAGTTCGCAGGCACGTTCCCGCAGCAGACGCCGGCGCGCGTCAGCATCTTTACCGGCGGTCGAAAGCTCTCCAAGACGGTTCGGTATCCCTGGGGCGACGTGGCCAATCCGATGGACAGGCCCGCGGTGGAAGAGAAGCTTCGCGACCTTGGCAACGGCCTCCTCGATGACAATGCCGCCGAAGGTCTGATTGCCGCCGTTGCCGAGCTGGGCGAAGGGCGCGCCCGGCCTTTGCTTAGAGCCCTCGCGCAGCCGACGATCCCAATCCGGAACCTGTCGCGCGAGCCGAAAAGCCGCGCATCGGCCGCCACCTGAGCGTTCGGCCGATCGTTCCGATGGCATCCGAGTCGAGAGTTTGGTCCAAGATCGACCTTCAGAAGGAGGGAAAGCAGGCCGACTACTTGCGCCTGCCTTACTCCTCGAACCTGTCCGCCTACGGGTGGCTGCCGATTCCCATCGTCTGCATCAAGAACGGAGAGGGGCCGACGGCGCTCCTGGTCGCCGGCAATCACGGCGACGAATACGAAGGCCAGATTGCGCTCCTCAAGCTGGCTCGCCGGCTCCAACCGGACGAAATCGAAGGCCGGATCGTCGTTCTTCCGGCGCTCAACTTCCCGGCCGTGGCTGCGGGCACCCGCAACTCGCCGATCGACGACGGCAATCTGAACCGCGCGTTTCCCGGCGATCCCGCCGGCAGGCCCACGGAGATGCTCGCGCACTATGTCGACGAGGCGTTGTTCCCGATCGCCGACATCGTCGTCGACCTTCATTCCGGCGGCCGGTCCCTGGAGTTCTTGCCCTGCGCCCTCATGCGCCCGGGTCCGACCCCTTCGGCCGACCTGGCTCAGAGGGATGCCTTGAGGGCCTTTGCGGCGCCGATCAGCTACATCACCAGCGGCAAGGGAGGGGGCGGGGCGACGACGCTTGCGGCCGCTGCCGAGCGTCACGGCGTTCCGACCATTACCGCCGAGCTCGGTGGTGGTGAATCGGTCTCAAGGGGTGGCCTTGACTTGGCCGAAGCTGGGCTGCGGCGGTTGTTGGTTCAGCAAGGCATTCTGAAGACCGTTGTGCCTTCGGCGCCTGCGGAAACGCGCTTCATGCAAGTCGCCGGGCCGCACTACTTCGTCTACGCCCCGAGCGATGGCCTGTTCGAGCCCTTGGTCCAGCTAGGAGTGTCCGTCGTCTGCGGTCAGGCGGCCGGGCGGCTGCACTTCCCGCAGTCTCCGATGAAAGAGCCGGAGATCGTCTCTTTCGAAGCCGATGGCCTGGTCGCCTGCCGCCGTGTTCCGGCGATGACATGCCACGGCGACTGCTTGTTTCATCTTCTGTCCGACATTGCCGATGGAGTCGATCCGATGATCGGAAGCACTGCACGGGAGAGATAGGTGCGAGACCGAACCTCGCTGGTCCATGCCCGGCGCGTGGCGGCTGCTTACAGTCGCCGCCACATGTGTGTTAAGCCCCGTCCCCCTCATGCTGAGCCTGTCGAAGTATGAGGATTGCTCGGTGCAAAGGGCCAAGCCTGAGCGATCCAGAGCTGTGCCCGGCTACCCTATGGCTGCGGTCGGAGATCGAGCCCGCCCCATTTCACAGTCCGAATCGATCCAGTGTCCGGTACCAAGTCCCGATCACTTCGGCGCCGATGGCCCGACAGGAATGGAACGGAATGGGGCGAATGTCGGTGATAGGGAAGGGTGAGCCCTCCCGCTCTCCGTCGATCGCGAGCTCACCGAGCAGGCGACCCATCTGAGATGCCATGGCAACACCGCGGCCGTTGTAGCCGAGAGCGATGTAAAGACGCTCCTCCGGTATGTGCAGGTGCGGTAGACCGTCGGCG
>JAKSDN010001032.1 GCA_022360075.1 Kiloniellales bacterium
GGCACGGTCGGCGATTGGCACCTGGTGCACTACGGCGCCCGGGCCGAGGGCGGCGCCGGGCTGGTCGTGACCGAAATGACCGACGTTTCGCGCGACGGGCGCATCACGCCGGGCTGCGCGGGTCTCTACAAGGACGAGCACCTGTCCGCCTGGAAGCGGATCGTCGACTTCGTGCACGCCTCCACGGACGCGAAGATCGCCGTGCAGCTCGGCCATGCCGGCCCGAAGGGCTCGACCCAGCTCGGCTGGGAGGAGATGGACGCGCCGCTGCCTGAGGACAACTGGGAGATCATCGCGCCCAGTGCGCTTCCCTGGTCGCCGCGCAACCAGGTGCCGCGGCCCATGACCCGCGCGGACATGGACACGGTCAAGAGCCAGTACCTGCGCGCGACCGAGATGGCCGAGGCGGCCGGCTTCGACATGCTGGAGCTGCATTACGCGCACGGCTATCTGATGTCGGCCTTCATCACGCCGCTGATGAACCGGCGCGAGGACGACTACGGCGGCACGCTGGAGAACCGGCTGCGCTATCCGCTGGAAGTCTTCGCCGCCGTGCGCGCCGCCTGGCCGGCGCACAAGCCGATCTCCGTGCGCCTCTCGTCCAACGACTGGCTCGGCGACCTCGGCATCACGCCGGCCGAGTCCGTGCGCATCGCCAAAGCCTTCAAGGACGCCGGCTGCGACATCATCGACGTCTCGGCGGGCCAGACCTCGAGCGAGGCGCAACCGGTCTACGGACGCATGTTCCAGACGCCTTTCGCCGACCGGATCCGCCACGAGGCCGACATTCCCACCATGGCGGTCGGCAACATTTACGAAACCGACCACGTCAACTCGATCCTGATGGCCGGCCGCGCCGATCTGGTCTGCCTGGCCCGGCCGCATCTCTCGGACCCGAACTGGACGCTGCGCGCGGCCGCGCAGCAGGGCTATCCGAACGTGACCTGGCAGAAGCAGTACCTCACCGGGCGCGCGCAGATGGAACGGCTCATGGCGCGGGCGCAAGAGCAGCCCGCCGTCGTGTAGCGCCATGGGACGGGATCTCGAAGGCCGGCATGCATTGGTGACGGGCGGAGGGCGCGGAATCGGCTGGGCCTGCGCGCAGGCCTTGGCGGCAGCGGGCGCGAAAGTGACGCTGCTGGGCCGAACCGAGGCACAGCTCAAGGAGCGTGCCGGCGCGCTGCCTGCGGCCCAGGCCATCGTCTGCGACGTGACCGACGAGGCTTCGGTCGCCGCGGCCTTTCAGGAAGCCAAGGCCGGCTTCGGCCCCGTGGCGCTTCTGGTCGCGAACGCCGGCCAGGCCGAGAGCGCGCCCTTTGCCAAGACCGGCACAGAGACCCTGCGGCGCATGCTCGACGTCAACCTGATCGGGGTTTTCCACTGCGCACAAGCCGCCCTACCCGACATGCTGAGCGCCGGCTGGGGGCGCATCGTCGCGGTCGCCAGCACTGCGGGCCTGACCGGCTACGCCTACGTCAGCGCCTATTGCGCCGCCAAGCACGCGGCCGTCGGGCTGGTCCGCTCCCTCGCCCTGGAGACGGCCCGCTCGGGCGTGACCGTCAATGCCGTCTGCCCCGGCTTTACGGCGACCGACCTGACCGAGCAGGCGCTCGACACCATTCAGGCCCAGACCGGCCGCTCGCGCGAGCAGGCGCTGGCCGAGCTGGTCCGGGAGAACCCGCAGGACCGTCTGGTCGAGCCCGAGGAGGTCGCAAACACCGTCGTCTGGCTATGCGGCACCGGTGCATCGGCCATTACCGGCCAGACGGTCGCCGTGGCCGGGGGGGCGGTGATGCGATGAGCGAGGCCAAGACATTGGTGTCGTCCGATCCGTCGAGCGACGACAAAGGCCGGCTCCGCCTCTGGCTGCGCCTCCTGGCTTGCGGCCAGGCGATCGAGAAGGTGATCCGGTCGCGGCTGCGCGATGAGCACGGGACCACCCTGCCGCGCTTCGACGTCATGGCCGCCTTGGACCGCCATCCCGAGGGCCTGACCATGGGCGAGATCTCGCGCCGCCTGCGCGTCTCGAACGGCAACGTCACCGGCGTCGTCGACCGCCTGGTGCGCGAGGAGCTGCTCCGCCGCTGGCACCCCGAGGGCAACCGGCGGACCTTTCTCATCGCCCTGACCCGCAAGGGCCGGGCGAACTTCAAGCGCATGGCCGCGCAGCACCAGGCCTGGATCGACGACATGCTGGCGGGGCTCGACGATGCCGAGATCAAGCGGCTCGCGGCGCTGATGGAGCGCGTCCAGTCGTCGGTCTCCCAGGCCGCGGAAAGGGAGGGGAACAGCCATGCGGATGGCTAGCTTGGCGCCGAAGCACTTTCTCTGGCACATGGAGGGCGAGATCGCGGTCGTCACGCTCAATCGGCCGGAAAAGAAGAATCCCCTCACCTTCGAGTCCTACGCGGAACTGCGCGATACCTTCCGCGATCTCGCCGCCTGCGACGACGTCAAGGCGGTCGTGATCACCGGTGCCGAGGATAACTTCTGCTCAGGCGGCGACGTGTTCGAGATCATCGAACCGCTGACCAAGTCCGACATGAAAGGCCTGCTCGCCTTCACGCGCATGACCGGCGACCTGGTCAAGGCGATCCGCCACTGCGGTCTGCCGATCATCGCCGCCATCGACGGCGTCTGCGCCGGCGCCGGAGCGGCGATCGCCATGGCCTGCGACTTGCGCTACGCGACGCCGGAGGCGCGCACCGCCTTCCTCTTCGTGCGCGTGGGCCTGGCCGGCTGCGACATGGGGGCCTGCGCGATGCTGCCGCGCCTCATCGGGCAAGGGCGTGCCAGCGAGCTGCTGTTCACCGGCCGCGCCATGAGTGCCGAGGAAGGCGAGCGCTGGGGCTTCTACAACGCGCTGGCCCCGCGCGAGCAACTCCTGGACGAGGCACTCTCCATGGCCCGCAAGCTCGCCTCCGGGCCCGGCTTCGCGCACATGATGACCAAGACCATGCTCAATCAGGAATGGGACATGAGCCTGGACGGCGCCATCGAGGCCGAAGCCCAGGCCCAGGCGCTCTGCATGCAGACCGCCGACTTCAAACGCGCCTTCGAGGCCTTCGCTGCGAAGTCCAAGCCCGACTTCGAGGGGAACTGAGCCCGATGTCCGTGCCGTCGGCGGATCGCAGCTTCCTCGACTGGCCCTTCTTCGAGGCGCGGCATCGCGCGCTCGCCCCGGAGCTGGACGGCTGGGCCGGCCGCGAGCTCGCCCATCTAGCCGGTGCCGAAGCAAGGGTCGACGATGCCTGCCGCCGGATCGTCGCGAAGCTGGGCGAAGCCGGCTGGCTACGACATGCCGTGGCTGCCGAGGAGAACGAGCGGCTGGACGTGCGCACGCTCTGCTTGATGCGGGACACGCTGGCCCGGCACGGCGGCCTCGCCGACTTCGCCTTCGCCATGCAGGGCCTCGGCAGCGCGCCGATCGGCCTGTTCGGCACGGCGGCGCAACGCGCGGCCTATCTGCCGGCGGTGCGGGCCGGCGACAAGATCGCCGCCTTCGCGCTGTCCGAGCCCCAAGCCGGCTCCGACGTCGCCAACCTGGCAAGCCTGGCCGCGCGCGACGGCAACGGCTGGCGCCTGGACGGCGAGAAGACCTGGATCTCCAACGGCGGCATCGCCGACTTCTACGTCGTCTTCGCGCGCAGCGAAGAAACGCCGGGCGCCAAGGGCCTGTCCGCCTTCGTCGTCGATGCCGACACGCCCGGCCTGGAGATCGCCGAGCGGATCGAAGTCATCGCGCCGCACCCGCTGGCCAGCCTCCGCTTCGATGACTGCCGCGTCACCGGCGACGCGCTGATCGGCGAGCCCGGCCAGGGCTTCAAGATCGCCATGGCCACCCTGGACCTGTTCCGCTCGACCGTCGGCGCGGCCGCGCTCGGCATGGCCCGGCGCGCCTACGCGGAAGCGCTGGCCCGCGCGCTGCGGCGAGAGCTGTTCGGCGCGCCCATGGGCGAACTGCAGATGGTCCAGGCCATGCTGGCCGAGATGGCCACCGACATCGACGCCAGCGCCCTGTTGGTCTACCGCGCCGCCTGGACCAAGGATGCCGGCGCCGAGCGGGTCACGCGCGAAGCCGCCATGGCCAAGCTCCACGCCACCGAGTCGGCGCAGCAGGTGATCGACAAGGCCGTGCAGATCTTCGGCGGTCTCGGCGTCACGGTCGGCACGCCGGTCGAGAAGCTCTACCGCGAGATCCGCGCGCTGCGGATCTACGAAGGCGCCAGCGAGGTGCAGAAAGTGATCATCGCCCGTCACGCGCTCGCCCAGGCGCGCGCGGCAGAGGGAGGTCAGCAA
>JAKSDN010001440.1 GCA_022360075.1 Kiloniellales bacterium
CTGGCTCAGATCGCCCTCGACCCGGACCTC
Organism: Kiloniellales bacterium; assembly: GCA_022360075.1. The sequence continues at coordinate 31 of JAKSDN010001440.1, forward strand.
GCCGTTCGCCGTGCCGTCGACCGAGAAGAAGTCGCCCAGCGCCGCCTCGCGGTTGCCGTGGAGGACCGGGAGCTTGGCGGCCTCTGCCGGCGACAGGCCGGACAGCCGGTCAGGCGCGATGGCTTCCGCCTCCAGCGGCACCTCGGGCACGGTTTTGAGTGTCAGGTGAAAGGCCATGGTGCGCCTCAGTCCCCGGCTCGAAGGAGTTCGCCATCCCCTCTCCCCCGGAGGGGCGAGGGGATTTGGTGCGGGTCTCGACGAGGGAGACTGGGGCCAACTGGAACAGGCAGAAATGACGTTCGGTCGCCCATAGCCACCAACTCAAGAACCGCCGTTCAACAAACCGTGCAGTCCGATGTGAAACTGCCCCAGCTTGCCGCCGTAGTTGCCGGCCGAGACCTGGACCGCGCCCTGCTCGGCTGCCGCCTCGATCCCCACGCGCATGGCCGCCTCGACCGCGGCGACGTCGAGACCGTCGATGACGATCTCCATTACGCAGTCGACGCCCTCGGGTACCTGGCTGTCCGGCGCGAAGCCGCGCAGGGTCGGGCAATAGGCATCGTTGGTCGAGGCGATCAGCGCCTTGTAGCGCGAGCCGACCTTGCTGCCCGAGCGCACGACGCCGTCGGGAAAGGGCAGAATCACGCCGGGCACGGCCCGCATGGCCTCGACTGCCGCCTCGGCCGCGGCCAGGGTCATCGGCCGGTCGCGGCCGAGGATCAGGATGTTGCCGCCGCCGACGGCGTCCCGGACGCCGAAGCGGTCGTCGACCAGGAACTCGCCGGCCATCACCGGCACGCGCCAGAGCCGCCGGCCATCCAGCCGCTTGGCGATCTGATAGCCGTCACCGAAGAAGCGCAGCTTGCCGCCGACCACGACCGTCTGATCGCTGTCCAGGCCGTTGAAGCAGGAGGTGGTCGGGCAGGTCATGACGCATTGGCCGATGCGGTCGACCAGACGCTGGCCGATCCCCGCCTTGTCGAAGGCGAAGAGCAGGACGCTGACGCCCGGCCGCAGGTCGGGCGTTTCGCCGGCGTCGATCTCGGCCTCGATCCCGGCCTCGCACTTGCAGCCGATCACCGAGGTCGCAAAGCCGGTCATCGAGCGCGCGGCCGCCATCGCCCACTTCGGCGTGTCGGCGGTGATGATCACCCGCGCGGCCGTCATGCCGAAGGCCTCGGCGAAGGTATCGACGATTTCGGTGCGGCCGAGGTTCATGATGCGTCGTCCCGAGCTGCCACCTTGTTCCGCATTGCAACGCGCCCACCTTCCCGCACAAAAACACTGTCATGCTCGGGCTTGACCCGAGCATCCATGGGGGTTGCGGAACCACCGGGCCCTAGTCTGCGTGAGTCCCGGTCTCGCACGACCATGGATCCTCGGGTCAAGCCCGAGGATGACAGCGGGGTAGAGTTGAGCCTCACGGCCCCTTCCCGCTCGTCGGCACGGACTCGTACGGCCCCATGTCCTCGATACTCATGCCGTAGTTTTCGAAGCGCACCGAGTAGAAGTCGTCGAAGAAGGCCTTCACCGTGGTCTCGATGTCGCGGTCGTAGTCCGGCTCGACGAAGAGCGTGCGGCCCTCGTGGTCGCAGCGGAACTCGTGGTCCTCGATCACGGGAATACCGTCCTTGATGACGTAGCGCGGCACGCTGAACATCAGCTCCTTGTCGTCGTCCTCCTCGTAGATCGTGATGTCGGCATCGGCGCCGACGCCGAGATGGCCCTTGTTCTTCAGACCGAGCAGCCGCGCCGGTCCGGCACGGGTGACGATGGCGATCTCCTGCAGGCTGTACTCGCGATCGAGGCCGTCGAGCAGCACCGTGCGCTTCATCGCCTTGGGATTGACGCCGGCGATCTCCTGCTTCCGGAACTCGCTGTCCATCAGCAGGCGGATCAGGCGCGGATAGGTCACGAAGGCGCCGCCGTTGGGATGGTCGGTCGAGAGCACCATGCGCCAGGGGTCTTTGGAGAGCAGGAAGAGCTCGAGCCCGATGCCCCACTGCAATGCGTGCGTATAGACGTGATCCTGATAGGCGAAGGGCTTGATGCCGCAGCCACCCTCGCACTCGGTGTCGGCGTTCACCCAGCGCGGGTCCTTGCTGTAGTGGCGCAGCATGTAGGCCATGGGCGCGTCGGCGGTCATGATGGTCGACTTGCCGAACATCACCTGGCCGACATCGGCGCTGAGGTGCGGGTTGGCGTCGATCATCTCGGTGATCCGCGCCGCCGCCGAGGTCGGGTTGCGGCCGGCCTCGCCGCCGTAGCTGTGGAACTGGATGTGGGCGAAGTGGGCCCGCCGGCCCTCGGCCAGGCGCATGGTCTCCAGCGTCGTCGCGATGTTGCCGCTGTGGCCAAGGTTGTTGCAGTGGATGTGCGCCGGGTGCGGCAAGCCGAGATCGGCAGCCGCACCGATCAGCGCGTGGATGATGTCGCGCGGCCTGATATCGAACGAAGCGACCGATTGGCCGAGGTCGGTGATCTGAGAATTGCGCGCGCCCTTCCAGGCCTCGTCGTTGCCGGGGCTGACCAGCTTGATCGTGTAGGACTTCGCGGCGTTGAGCAACCAGGCCACGGCCTGGCGCAAATCGTCGAGCCGGCCCTCCTGGATCAGCTTGTAGAACAGCAGGTTGCTGCCGCAGACCGTGTAGAAGCCCTTGTCGATGACCGGGGTGTCGAACAGCTCGTCGTGGGCGTGACGCGCGCCGATCGGCGTCACCGCCGCCTCCATGGCCGTGGTGTAGCCCATGGCGGCATAGCGATAGCCGGTCGTGAAGGTCGAGGGCACGGTCCCGCCGGTGCCCGAGCGGGTGACGCGGGTGCGCGGGTGCACGTCGCGCCGATGGTCTTCCGGCTGGATCTTGCGGCCGAGCGCAACCTTCGGCCCGGCGATATGGGCGTGAATATCGACGCCGCCCGGCATGATCACCATGCCCTGGGCATCGATCTTCTTGGCCTCGCGCGGCACGTCTTCGACGATCTTGCCGTCGCGCACGCAGATGTCCTGCACGACGCCATCGAGGTCGTTGATCGGGTCGTAGACCCTGCCGTTGACGATCCGCAGCATGGCTGGTCTGGAAAGCAGGCGCGGCCTGGGTCAGGCCGGCAAAGCGCTGTGCGCCTGCCGCGGGTCGCCGTAGATCCGGCTGCCGCCGTCCTCGGCCAGCAGCGCGGAGAGCCGCGCCTTGATCGCGGTCAGGATCTCGAAATCGCTGGGATAGGGTGAATCGAAAGCGGGGCGCAGGCCGATCGCGACGTCGTCCATGCGATAGACCGTGCCCGGCACGTTGATGCCGTAGGTGGCGGTGGTGAAGGCGATCTTGGCCAGGCGGCTGGTCACCGTCTCCTTGGGGTCGAGGACGATCAGCGGGATCTCGCGCATGCGCTCGACCGCGGCTTTGGGAAAATTCGAGGCCGGGTCGCTCGCGATGATCATGGCCGCATCGGCATCGCCGCGCGCCAGCACGTCGACGGTCGTGAACTCGCCGGGATTGAAGCGCGGATAGCCGCGGCCGAAGTTGACGCCGAAGGGAAAGCCGGTCTGCCAGGAGACGACGTTGTCCGCGCCGGTGACGTTGCCGTGGCCGCGTACCGGCTTGGCAACGAAGTGGGTGAACTCGTTGAGGTCGTTGGCCAGCGCCAGCAGGGCGCCGGAGTTGAAGTGCCGGCCGCGGGTCATGGTCAGGCCCATGCCGAACAGCATGACGCCGTAGTTGCAGGCCTTCATGCGCTCGGCCAAGTCCTCGAGCGTTGCCAGCGGCACCCCGGTCACCTGGGCGATATCGGGCCCGACCTTGCCGCCGCGCACCAGGGCGCGCAGGGCCCAAAGCAGCTCGAAGTCGCGGCCCGGCTTGACCTGAATGAAGATGTCGGCGACCTGCGCGCTCTTGGTGCGGCGCACGTCGACCAGAACCGCGGTGCGATCCTTGCGTCCGTTGGGCGTGAACATGCCCTTGGGCATGAGCGCGTAGCGACCGAAAAGGCGGGGATGGGACTCGGCCGGATTGCCGCCCCAGAAGATGATCAGGTCGGCCCGGTTCTTGACCTCGCCCAGGGTCATGGTGCTCTCGCCGACGCCCTCGAAGGCGATGCCCGAGGGTCCGTGGCAGACCGAGGTCGTGGTGTCGATGCAGCCGCCCAGCATGTCCGAAATGCCGACCGCCACGCGCTGAGCTTCGCTGGTCGTGTCGCTCAAACCGTAGGTGATGGGGAACTTCGCTTCGTAGAGGATCTGCGCCGCCGCCTCGACCGCCTCCGCCGTCGTCGCTTCCCGGCCGTCGATCAAGGCCTGGGGCCGCTCTTCGACCGCGTGCTCGGTGAACCAGGCCCGGCCGAGCGCGCAGGTGTTGCGCACCTTGGTGATGCGCTTGGCGTCGAGATCGACCGTCAGCTCCTGGTCGTCGCAGACGCAGCCGCAAAAGGTGCAGGTGGCGTTCTCGACGATGCGGGTATTCTCGCTCATGGCACTTCCTCGTTCCCCGCGAGCGCCGGCCCGGCGAGGCCTGGCGGCTTGCGGGTGTTAGGGCCCGGCATCTTCGTCGGCATCGGACAAGGGTTCAACCTCGACCTCGAGGTTCTTGGAGAGCGGCATGCCGCTCGCCGCGGTATCACTGCCCATCAGGCGGCTGGAGGGCGGGCCGTAGGGGATGAACATCAGGCCCGCTGGCAGGTCCTCGGCCTTGCGTCCCTTGCAGCGCACCACGACCTCGCCCGCCGCCGTGCGCAGCCGCACCCGGTCGCCGTCCTCGAGCCCCAGGCGGGCCATGTCCTCCAGGTTCATCTCGCCGGTCGAAGTGACCTCCTGGTACTCGGCCTCGAGCTTGCCGGCGTTCAGGCTGGTGCCCTGCTTGCTGGTCCGCCCGGCGATCAGCGTGAAGGTCTCGGCCATCGCTCCCCTGCCCCGGGCCGGTCGTATACGGCCAAGCCCAAGTCAAACGGCGGCGATACTAGCCCGAAAGCGCGAGCCGAGTCATCCAAGCAGCGTTTGCCGGAAGGCGCACGCCATGCGGGGCGTCCCGGATGCCGGCCGGCGGCACCATACCTCAGATCAGCCGCAGGTAACGGCTGTGCACCCAGCCCTGCTGGCTCGCGTCCGCCGCGAGGCTCACTTGGAACCACGGCCCCTCGTCTTCGATCTTGGCCAGCGCCGTGCCGGCGGCGAGCGGTGAGATGTCGAGCTTCTCGAACTCGGTGCCGGGGCCGCCGCGGATGTTGAGGCGGGTCGTCGTCTCGTAGCGCTCGGCCGCGGGCTCGCCCTGGTCGGGCAGGCTGTCGACCGCGCCGGCACCGCGGTTGTCGACCAGGTTACGGAAACGCTGCATCGGAAAGGCCGGGCCGGGATCGAACTTGCGCTTCGGCGCGATCTCCTGATGGCCGACGATCTCGGTGATGCTGGGATACTTGTCGAGCAAGGTCTGGGTCACCGCGGCAACGGCGTCGAGCTGGGCCTCGGGATAGTTCTCCCAGCCCTTGATCTCCGTGTCATTCGGCATGGGGCCTACGGTCACGTCTTCGGCCGCGAAACGCGGCGTGTCGGAACGCTTGTAGCTCCCGTCGCCCTGCCGATCGAGCCAGCCATAGTTGGCGATCTCGATACCCACCGAGTACTTGTTGAGCGAGGTCAGACCCTTCCAGCGCGACGTACCGGCATGCCGGGCCTTGCGGTCGAAGGGCACGATCTGCCAGATGCTGCCGTCGCGATCGACGACCAGATGGGCCGAGGCGTAGACCGGCTTGGGCCGGCCCAGGCGGCGCTGCTTTTCGGAGGGCGAGAGCATCATGTAGTCCCGCGACGCGCTGCCGGCGCCACCGGCCGTGTAGTGCATGACGATGAAACGCAACGAGTCCAGCGGCCCGCCGACGTCCTTGGAGCGCCCGAACCAATGGTCGGGCAGTCTATGATTGGCAATGCGCATAATATCTCTCCCCGGAGTGTGCCGTTGCAATGAGCGGCGTTCGTTAGCACGCCCATAATCTAAGAGCTTCGCTCACGAGGAAGTGCGCTTTTTCACGCTTTGCGGCGACAGGCGCGCTGGAATTGGCAGCGTCATGACCTCGTCGTTGCCCTGCATCCTACCGGTGGCACGCCAGCCGAGGTTCCGATAGAAGCCGTGGGCGCGGATCGTCGGATCGGGATTGGCGAGCAACCAGATTTCCGCGTAGCCGGCCGAGAAGAGCCAGTCCTGCACATAGAGGAGCAGCCGCTTGCCGACGCCCCTGCCCTCGTACTCGGGCAGGACGGCGACGACCTGCACCTCGCCGTTCGCGCGGTCTCCCATCGCGAAGCCGACAGCCCGCCCGGCGTCCTCGCAAAGCCAGCCCTTCACGTGCGACGCCATCGCCGCCGCCAGGGATTTCGGCGTGATGCCGTAGTCGCTCTCCAGCTCTTCCAAGGTGATCGCGTTCTCCACGGTCGACAGCCGGACGGCGAGGACGGCCGGCAGGTCGTCGGGGCGCATTTCACGGTAGGTGAGTTTCATCGCGGCTCACGAAGGGAAACGACGGCCAGCGCTCGGGGAACCGAAGTTCATCCAACACCCTCAGGACAGCGCCCAAACGGTCATCTTCGTATCGAGCCCGCGGATCTCCTGGCCATCGTGTCGGATGAGATCGGACAACGTCCGCTCGTCTCCCCCGGCGTCACGGCGCACGCGTTCCAGCAGCGCCTCGCTGGCGGCGAGCTTGACCGAAAGCTGCCGCGTCAGGGCTTCGAGGCGGCTCGCCACATTGACCGTGTTGCCGATCACGGCGAACTCCAGGCGGTTCGATCCGATGTCGCCCAGCACCGCCGGGCCATAATGCAGGCCGAAGCTGGCCTCGATCGGCGGCTCGCCGCGCGAGGCCCGCTCTTCGTTCCACGCGGCGACGGAACGGATCATGGCCCGGGCGCAGCGAAGCGCGTTCAGCGCATCGCCGTCGCGGGCGGTCGGCGTGCCGAAGGTCGCCATCAAGCCATCGCCCAGGTACTTGTCGAGCGTCCCGTCGTGCCGGAAGACCTCGTCCTCCATGCGATGGTGAAAGGCGCGCAGCGTCTCGATGACCTGCTGCGGGCTCTTGCCGGCGGCGTAGCGGGTGAAGCCGACGATGTCGACGAACAGCACCGCGACGTCCTGGGTACGGATCTGCTTGAGCGGCTCGTCGTTCTGCGAGAGCGACTCGACCACGTTGGGCGAGAAGTAGCGGGCGAGATTGGCCCGCTCGCGCTCGAGCGCCGCGTGGCCCATCATGAGCCGCGCGAAGCGGCGCACGGAAAGCGACAGGGTCGTGGCGACGATGACGAAGACGACGACCTCCTGGATGCGGATGTAAAAGAGCAGGTTGTTGGGGTCCAAGAGCTCCGCCAACACCGTGCCGGCGCCGAACGCTCGCTGCGCCGCCTCGGTCAGCGCCTCGTTTTCGCGCGACAGGGCCCAAACGACGGCCAGGGCGAGAAGCCAAATGGTCCCGGTCACCGTTCCGATCCAGCGGACCGTGCGCCAGGAATAGGCCATAGTCGCGCTTGCCAGCAGAACGAAGAAGTACATGAAGCCTTGCGAGCGATATTCCATCGCCAGCGGCCAGTCGGCGCTGCCGAGCGGGTTCGGCACGACGATGACGATGGTCATCAGCACGAAGTCGGCGATCAGCAGAAGGACTTCGGCCCTCGAGCGGCCGACGCGGGCGACGCGGAGCTGCGCCCAGGCGATCAAGGCGAAGCAGAGCAACAAGGCCTCGAAGTAGAGAATCTCGAGCCTGAAATCGATGAACGGCAGCATGACGGCGATCACCGCCAGGGCGACCCAGCGCGCCCGCACCGCGAGCACCATGCCTTCGCGCTTGTGACGTTCGAGCGCCGCCTCGGTGAAGCGGCTGTGCACGCTGTCCCCATCCGACGGCGCCCGCGACGAGCCGTTGCCGGTAGCGCCCGTTCCGGGCGTGGTGGCGAGGTTGGTCACGATCCTGCTCCTTGGCGTTCGAGTCCGAGGGCCAGCATAGACCGCGAGAGCGGAGTCTGGGGCGATCAGTGGCTAAGGTGCGGATGGGGAAGTTCTGGCTTCTGTCGTCGCCATCCAGATGCCGGCGAAGACGGCGACCAGCCCGACGACCAGATTGAGCGTGACCGGCTCGTCGACGAGTTGCGTCGCGAGCAGGCCCGC
>JAKSDN010000412.1 GCA_022360075.1 Kiloniellales bacterium
GGCCATGGCCCTGCTGCCGTTCCTCGCGGTGGTCGCGATCTCGCCCTTCGTGCTGCGCCGGCGGATCGACCATCTGGCCTCGCGCGACCGTGAGGCGCTGGGCGAGCTGAACGCGCATACCGTGGACAGCGTGCAGGGCTTGGGCGAGGTCGTGGCCTTTCAGCAGGAAGAACGTCGCAAGCGCGCCTTCGTCGCGTTGATCGAGAAGCACCAGGGCGTGCGCCTGCCGTTCTTCGGCGACCTGACGCTACAGACCGCGCTGGTCGAGGTGATGACCACGCTGGGCGGCCTCGCGGTGGTGCTGGCCGGCGGCCTCCTGGTCGGCCAGGGTGCCATGGCCGCGACCTATCTGCCGCTGCTGACGCTGCTCGCCATGGCCGCCTTCCTGCCGGTCTCGGAGATCGCCGACATCGGCCGGCAACTCGCCGACACGCTGGGGGCCACGCGCCGACTGCACGCTGTGCATTCGGAGCCGGTGCCGGTCCTCGACGGCCCGCGCGAAGCCGAGCCGGCGCGCGACGGCGGTGTCGCCATCCGCTTCGAAGACGTGACTTTCCACTACCCGGGTATCGACCGGCCGGCGGTGCAGCGGGTCGCGCTCGAGTTGCCCGCGGGCGCCACGGTCGCCCTGGTCGGCCCTTCGGGCGCCGGCAAGACCACGATCGCCCACCTGCTGCTGCGGTTCTGGGACCCCGGCGCGGGCGGGATCCTCCTGGCCGGTCACGACCTGCGGGACTACAAGCTCGATGCCCTGCGCCGCCAGGTCGCCCTGGTCGCCCAGGACACCTATCTGTTCAACGACAGCCTGCGCGCCAACATCCTGATCGCCCGGCCCGAGGCCAGCGAGGCGGAGCTCGAAGCCGCGGTCCGGCGCGCTGCGCTAGAGCCCTTCGTCGCCTCGCTGCCGCAAGGCCTGGACACGCCGGTGGGCGAGCGCGGCATGGCGCTCTCCGGCGGGCAGCGCCAAAGGGTCGCCATCGCCCGCGCCTTTCTGCGCGATGCCCCGGTCCTGGTTCTCGACGAGGCGACCTCCCACCTCGACGCGGCCAGCGAGCGGCTGGTGCATCGGGCCCTGCGCGAGCTGATGAAGGACCGCACGACCCTGGTCATCGCGCATCGCCTCTCGACCGTGCGCGCGGCCGACAAGATCGCGGTCATGAACCAGGGCCGCGTCGTCGAGGAAGGCCGCCACGACGCGCTGATGGCCAAGGGCGGGCTCTACGCTCGCCTGGTCGCCTGGCAGCTTGCGGCCGGCGGCACATCCCGGCGCGCCGCCGGCTAGCGACGGCGCTGTCGCGCCACCGCGGTGCGTCACGAAGGCTTGGATTGGCGGCCCGATGGGGCCGCCGTGGCTGGCTTAGTCGCTTCCGCCGCCGCGACGGATGAGCTCCTCGACCAGCGCGTCGACTTGCGGCTTCAAGGCGTTGTAAAGCTCTTGGTTGGTCATGATCTCTTTCGTGATCAGCGACCGAACCCTTTCCAGATCGTCGGCGGAAAGCTGGTTCAGCTTGTCCTTGTCGATCAGCACGCTCCACAACATAGTCCCGACCTCCCTTGATGGCACTGCATGCTACCTGCGGAAACACAACCGGCAGCATACGGGCTACCGAAGTCATCGGATGAAACTAGTCTAGGTGTTTGGTTCGCGACCCGTCAATTAGGCTTTTCCCTTCCCCGTAGGTTTTGCTATCTTTGGTTGTTTGATCCGGCGCGAGATCGAACCGGAGATTTCGTCTAGAGATTGGTCCGGCCGCGTGACGACCCGCTCGAGCAGTCTGCGGTAATCGGCGATCAAGGTCGCGATCGCGGCGTCATCGAACAGGCCGGACTTGTACAGGCAGTGCCCGCGCAATCCGGTCCTCGTGTGCTTGAGAACCAGGCCCAGATCGAAATCGGTGAACGTGAGATCGGGCAGGCCCATGCGGTCGTCGGCTTCCAGGCCATCGATCTCGAGGCCCGCCAGCGAGAGCGTCGCCTGCAGCGCGTCCTGAAGAACGAAGATCGTCTGGCCGAGTTGGCGTGCGTCGACCTTCTCCTCCTGCTGCAGACGGCGCGTCAAGTCCTCGAAAGGCAGTGCTTGGTTGTCGTGAGCGTTCAGGACCGACTCGTGAACGCGCCGGAGCGCGTCGCGGAAGCTCGCCGCGCCATCGAGCTTCGTGCGCAAGATGACGGTGTTGATCAGCAGCCCGACGATGCTCTCGGTCTCCTTCATGCCGCGATTGGCGAACATGCTCGCCACGGCGATGTCGCCCTGTCCGCTGTAGGCCCGCAGCAGCAGCTTGAAAGCCGCCAGTAGAGTCATGAAAAGGCTACAGCTTTCCCGGCGGCTCAAGGCGATGAGCGCGGCGCTGATCTCGGCGTCGAGTTCGAACGGGGTGCGCGCGGCCATCAGGCTGACGCCGCCCGCCCCTTCGGCCGGCGCGGTCAAGTCCAGCTCTGGGGGCGGCGGCAGCAGACGGTCCCTCCAGGTCCCCAGCAATGCGTCGGCCGCCTTGCCGTCCCGGAATGCGGCCTGCCAGGCGATGAAATCGGAGAACTGATGGGCCGGCGCGGGCAGTGGCCTGCCTTCGGCCGTGCCGTGGCTCTCATAGAGCTGGCCCAGCTCCCGCATGAGAACGCTCATCGACCAGCCGTCGCAGACGGCGTGGTGAAAGGTCATGAGCAAGACATGGTCTTCCGCCGACAAACGGAGCAAGCGGACGCGCAGGAGCGGCGCGCTGGACAGGTCGAAGGCTTTCCAGGCTTCGAGCTTCGCCCGCGTGTGGATGGCCTCTTCCAGATCGGGCCCGTTGCCGGAAAGGTCTTCGACCTCGACAGCCTTGGCCCATTCGGCGGAGACAGTCTGGACTTCCCGCTCGCCGTGCCGCTGGAAGCGGTGCCGCAGGGCTTCGTGGCGGCGGATCAACGCCTCGAAGCTCTCGACCAGTGCCTCGGCGTCGAGGGGGCCGCTCAATCGATAGCTGTAGGGGAGGTTGAAGCTCGGGATGCCGGGCAAGGCGCGCTCGAGCATGAGGATGTTGGCTTGAGCCGGGGTTACCGGCAACACTATGTCCGCTGTCGTTCTTCCGATCGGAGGAAGCGCATCGCGGGCCGGCACGTTGCGCCTGCGATCGATCTCCTCGGCCAATTCCGCCACGCTCGGCGCGTCGAAGAGGCTGCGCAGGGGCAAGGCCACGCCCAGGGTCCCGTCGATCCGCGCGAGCAGGCGGCCGGCCAGCAGCGAATGGCCGCCCAGGGCGAAGAAGTCGTCCTCGGCCGCGATCTGTTCGACGCCGAGAAGCTCCCGCCAGATCTCGATCACGACTTCCTGCGTCGGCGTTCGTGGCGCGGTCTTCGGCTCGGCCTGGTGGGGCGTGGGTGCGGGTGCGGGCAGACGACGCCGGTCCAGCTTGCCGCTCGGCGTCAGGGGCAGCGCGTCCAGCGCGACGAAGGCGGAGGGGATCATGAAATCGGGCAGACGCCGCCGGCACCAGGCCAGGAGCGCGTCGGCGGCCGGCGCCTCGGCCGAGCGCGGCAACAGGTAGGCGATGAGCCTGAGGTTCTCGCCGGCTTCGCCGCGGGCGACGACCGCGACCTGCCGCACGTCGGGATGCGCGCCGAGCGCCGCTTCGACCTCGCCCAGCTCGACTCGACAGCCCCGGATCTGCACCTGATCGTCGCGCCGTCCCAGGCATTCGAGCCGGCCGTCGTCGAGGCAGCGGACGAGATCCCCGGTCCTGAACAGGCGTCGCGGTTCCGGCTCGAGCGGGTTTTCGAGAAAGGTGGCGGCGGTCTCGCGCTCGCGCCGCCAGTAGCCGAGGCCGACGCCGGGGCCGGCGACGTAGAGCTCGCCGACGACTCCGGGCGGCACCGGCTGCCGCTCGGCATCGAGGACGTAGAGCGCCGTGTTCGCGATCGCCCGGCCGATCGGCGGGTCGCGATGCGACTCCTCGGGTCTGACCGCCTCCCAGGTGAGGATGTCCGAGGTCTCCGACGCACCGTAGATGTTGATCAGGCGAGAGCCCGGCAGACGCTGGCCGAACAGTCGCGCCAGGTCCCGCGACAGTCGCTCGCCGCTCACCAGCCAGAGCTTCAGGTCGGGCAGGCGCGCTTCGAGATCCTCGAAGGAATCGAGGAGGGCGCGCAGCAGCGAGGGCACGACGATGATCCGCGTGACGCGGTGCCGCGCGAGCGCCGCGACGAAGCGTGTCGGGTCGATCACGGTCTCGTAGGAAACCTGAACGACCGGCCGTCCGGCGAGCAGGGGTGCGAAGAGCTCCTCTATCGAGTCGGCGAAGCTGATCGAGGTCTTTTGGCAGCCAATCTCCCCGGCCGCGAAGGGAAGGTCGTCCCACAGCCAGTGCAGCATGTTGACGACGCCGCGGTGGCTGCCGGTCGCCCCCTTGGGCTTGCCGGTCGAGCCCGAGGTATAGATCAGGTAGGCCATGTCCTGCCCCTCGACCGCCGCGGACGGGTTGGCGGTCGGCTCGCGTCCGATCGTCGGCCAGTGGCGGTCGAGCGCGACGATCATCCGATCGCTGAAGTCGAGCTCTGCCGTGACGGCTTCGGAAGTCAGCACCAGCCTCGCGCCGGCATCCTCGAGCATGAAGGCGAGCCGGTCCGGTGGATAGTGCGGGTCCATCGGCAGGTAGGCCGCGCCGCTCTTGAGAATCCCCAGCAGGCCGGCGACCTGGCGCCAGGAGCGCTCGATACAGAGGCCGACGATCTCGCCGGGACGGAGGCCCAGGCTCTGCAGATGGTGCGCGAGCTTGTTGGCGCGGGCGTTGAGCTCGGCGAAGGACAGGTCGCCCTCGTCGCTTCGCAGAGCGAGGGCGTCCGGCGCCGCCGCGGCCTGCCGTTCGAACAAGCCGTGTATGGTCTGGGTCAGAGGATAAGGCTTGGCCGCGCCGTGGAGCCCGGTCAGCGCCCGGCGCCGCTCCTCGGCGGACATCATCGCGATCGTCGAGATGCGGCTGTCGAGCCCTTCCGCGATGCTGTCGAGCAAGGCCAGGAACTGCCGCTTCAGTCTCTCGATCGTCGCCGCTTCGAAGAGGTCGCCGTCGTATTCGAGCCAGCCGTGCAGACCGTCGCCGCCTTCGCAGAGGTCGAGCGTCAGGTCGAACTGCGCCACGCCCGGGTCGATCTCGAGCAAATCGGCTTCGAGCCCCGGCAGTGCATCAAGCTCGACCGGCGTGTTGTGCCAGACGAAGAGGACCTGGAACAGCGGATTGCGATCGGCTTGCCGAGGCAGCTTCAGGGATTGGAGCACCAGCTCGTAGGGCACTTCCTGATGGCGATAGGCTTCGAGCGTGACGTGCCGAACTCTCGACAGCAACTCGCCCACGGTCGGATCACCCGACAGATCGCTGCGCAAGGCGATGGTGTTGACGAAGAAGCCGATGATGCCTTCGATCTCCAGGCGGTTACGCCCGGCCAGCAGGCTGCCGATCACGACGTCGGTCGCTTGGGTGTGGCGATGGATCAGGACCTTCAGGGCGGCCAGGACCGTCATGTAAAGCGTGGTGCCGTGGTGAACGCTCAGGCGGCGCAGCCGCTCCGTTAGCGCCGCCGGAATGGCCAGGGGGAGCCTGGCACCGCGGTGGCGGCGCTGGGCCGGCCGCGCCTTGTCGGTCGGCAGGCCGAGCGTCGCTGCGCCGTCGAGCTGCTGCCGCCAGTAGGCGATCTCCGGCTCCAGCCTGCCTGCCTTCAAGCTGCTGTCTTGCCAGGCCGCCACATCGCCGTATTGCAAGCGCGTTGTCGGCAGGCTCGGCGTCCGGCCTTCCGCGAAGGCGGCGTAAAGCGGGCCGAACTCGGCCCAGAAAAGCCGCTGCGACCAGCCGTCGGTCGCGATGTGGTGCGTGGTCACCAGAAGCACGTGCTCGTCGGGTCCGAGGCGCAGCAGACGCGCGCGGATGACCGGGCCCCTTTCCAGATCGAAGGGCCGCTCGAACTCCCGGCGCGCCCGCCGCTCGATCTCCGGGCGGCACTCCGCAAGCGGTCCCTGATCGACTGTCTCTAGCGGCAGGTCCGGCTCGAACGGCGGATCGACGATCTGGAGCGGGACGCCATCCTCCTCGAGGAAGCGTGTCCTCAGGGCCTCGTGCCGCTCGATCAGCGCCGCCAAGGTCCTGGTCAGCGCGCGCCGGTCGAGCGCGCCCTCGAGGTGCAAGGCATCGAGCACCTGATAGGCCGTGGCAGAGGGGTGCTGTCGTTGGAGGAAATAGAAGCGGTGCTGGGCGAAGGTCAGGGGCAGGGGCGCATCCCTCGCGGTCGCAACGGGCTCGAGCGACGCCTCTTGCTCTGCCGCCAACGAAGTCTGCCCGAGGCGGGCGACGAGACCCGCGATCGTCGGCGCCTCGAAGACGTCGACATGGGTAAGTACCCCGCCGAAGGTGCTGCGGATGCGCGACAGAAGCTGCGTGGCCAGCAAGGAGTCGCCGCCGAGTGCGAAGAAGTCTTCGTCGACGCCGAGCGAGTCGAGCGCGAGGACATCGGACCACAGGGCCAGCATCGCGCGCTCCCGCTCGGAGCACGGCGGCTTGGCCTCGCGCCGCTCGGCGGATGACAGCTCTGGCCTCTGCGCCGGCGGAAAGGCCTCGGCGAGCGCGCTGCGGCTCAGCTTGCCCGTCGGCCCCTTGGGGATCCGTTCGGTGATCCGGATGTGATAGGGCACCTTGTGCGGGGCGAGCCGAGCGGCGGCGAAGCGGCGGATCTCCGCCGGGTCCACGCTCGATGGCGCGCGGGGAACAACGGCGATGGCGACGTCCTCGCCGAGGCGCGTATCGGGCACGGCGAAGGCGACGACCTCCTTGATGGCGGGATGCGCGCCGATCGCCTCTTCGATCTCGCGCGGCGCGATCGACTGGCCGCCGCGATTGATCATCTCCTTCAGGCGGCCGACGATGAAAGCGTAGCCGTCCTCGTCCAGATAGCCGAGGTCGCCCGTGCGGAACCAGTCCTCCCGGAAGGCTGCCGCGTTGTCCGCCTCGGCACCGTAGCCACGCATCATGTTCGGCCCGCGGAGCACCAGCTCGCCGCGCTCGCCGCGCGCCAGCAGCGCGCCGTCCGCGCCCATGACCGCGATCTCCGGCCCGGCCGCCGGGCCGACCGAGCCGGCCTTGCGCACGCCCGGCGGCAAGGGGTTGGAGGCGATCTGCGAGGCCGCCTCGGTCATGCCGTAGGTCTCGATCACGGGAACGCCGAAGCGCCGTTCCAGCTCGCTCAAGACCCGGCTCGGCAGGGACGAGGAGGCCGAGCGGATGAAGCGCAGCGTATGATCACCCGGCACGCCCTCGCTCTTGGCGAGTCTTTCGAGGATCGCCTGGTGGATCGTCGGCACGGCGGTGTACCAGGTCGGCCGCCACTGCCGGAGCCAGGACAGAAATCGCGGCGCCGAGAAGGCCGGCGTACAGACGACGCTCGCGCCGGCGGCGAGGGATGAGAAGAGACCGGAGATCAGGCCATGCGCGTGATACAGCGGCAGCACGTGCAGGAGCCTGTCGTCGGCTTTCAGATCCAGGCTGGTACCCGTGTTGCCCGCAGAGGCGCAGATGTTCGCATGGCTCAGGGGAACAGCCTTGGGCCGTGCCGTCGTGCCCGAGGTGGGCAGGACGAAAGCGATGTCCTCGGTCCTGGTCTCCTCGAGGCTTGCGTCGCGATCGGCCGCCGGCCGGCCCAGGATCTCGAACGCGCCGCTGCGCCCCCGGGGTAGGGGCCGCAAGTCAGCAATGGGCAGCCCGAGGTCTCGGGCGGCGTTGCGTGCGGACTCCGCTTCACCAACAAAGGCGATGAGGCCAGAGACCTCGAGGTCGATCAGATAGCGCCGCCACTCGTCCGTCGTGTAGGCGATGTTGATCGGAACGCAGGCGCAGGCGCAGGGGATCGTCGCGACCGCGAGCGCCATCTCCGGCCCGTTCGGCGTGGCCAGGGCCAAGCGGTCGCCGCGCTTGAAGCCGAGCGCCCGAAGGCTCGCCAGAGTCGCTTGGGCCTGGCGCCGGAGATCGCCATAGGTCAGTGGGTCGGCGCCCTCGCTCAGAAGAGCGATGGCATCCGGTCTTCGCCCGGCCTGGCCGAGAATCAGATGGGCGAGCGTCGGGAAGTAGTGCGACCCCGAGGCCGGCTCCCGCGTTTCCTTTTTTGGCGACGTCATGTCGGCCGAGGCCTGGCGGCCTCGCAGAGCGCAAGCCGGAACGGGTTTTCCAGCCTGGGCACGGGCCTAGCGCAGCGCCCCCAAGAGGGCGAGGGCGGACTCGAGGTCCTTGCCGCCCTCGCCTTCGGCGAACCATGCCGTCGTGTCGGTCAGGAGCTGCCTGGCCCGATCGGCTCTGCCCGTCGAGCGCCAGAAGCCGCCCAGGCTGACGGCGGCGCGCAACTCAAGCATCCTGGCCCTTTGGCGCCGCGCGATCTCGAGGGCCGAGTCGAAGTCCGACTCGACACGCTCCGAGGGGGACACGGCTTCGGGCTCCAACGCCGCCGCACGGATCAAGGCTTCGCCGCGCAGCCGGTAGAACTCCGAGACGTACCTCAGCTCACCGCTGCCCTCCGCGATGTCGATACATTCGCTCAGCGTGCTGATCGCCTGGTCGGGATCGCCGATCTCGAGGTAGACCTCGGCCAGCATGGACATGAGATGGGGCACGCCGAGCGACCCGGCGCGACGCCAGGCTTGAACGCCCTTCCTGGTCATCTCCAGGCCGCGCGTATGCTCTCCCATCTGCGTCAGGGCCCAGCCGTTCAGGATCTGGCTGCCGACGAGCCAGCGATGAAAGCCCTGTTCCTCCGAAAGCGCCATGCACTCTTGCGCGCGCTCTGCGACCCGCTCCACGTCGCGACAGCGATGATAGAGGATGGCCGCGAAGAACTGCGCGAAGCTCACGCCGTAGGGGTGGGCGAAGTACTTGGCCAGGGCGATCGCGTTCTCGCATCTGGCTACCGCCCGCTGCGGGTAGCCGAGCTTCCAAAGGCACCAGCCTTCCCACGACAAGCACATGACACCGGGATCGGTGGCCCGCCCCGCGGCGTGCGCGCGGCTCGACGTGTGCTCGAGCAGCGAGGTGGCCTGTTCCAGGTTCTCGTGCGCTTCCGCCGGCTGCCCCATGTAGAAGCGACTGGAGCCGAGCATCATGTGAGCTTCCTGGAGCATGGCCGGCTCGCGGAGCTGCTGGGCGATCTTGTAGGCCTGGCGTCCCAAGGCGAGGGCTTCGAGGAAGCGCGCCTGCGACAGGAAGAAGCGCCAGAGGCCGACCAGGGCGGAGAAGAGGTTTTGGCTTGGCCCCAGCTTCTGACAGATGTCCTTGGCGCGGCTGTAGGCGGTTTCGACCTCGGGCGCGTTATGGCCCTTCGTCATCAGCAAGGGCATGCCGAGCGCGAGCTGGATCTGCAGCTCCGTCTGGTTGCGCGCCGCGGTCTCGGGCAAGGAGGAGAGCGCCTCCAAGCCGCGGTTCAAATGGGCGATCGCCTCGGCGTTGGCGAAACGTTCGTTGGCGCGCTCGCCCGCCTTCTGCCAATAGACGACCGCCTTCTCCGGCATGCCGGCGCCCGTGAAGTGCTGGGCCATGACTTCGGGCTCGGTATCGGCGCGCTCGGGATAGCGTTGCTCGAGCACCGCGGCCAGGCGTGCGTGCAGTTGTCTTCGCTTGCTGTGCAGCAGGCTCGCATAGGCGGCTTCCTGTACCAGCGCGTGCTTGAAGATGAAGACCGCTTCGCGCGACTGGCCCGGCTTGAAGATCAGCTCCGCCTCCGTGAGCTGGTCGAGCGCGTCGGTCAGGCTGTCCAGGTCTAGTGGCGAGACGGCCGCCAACAGGTCGATCGAGAATTGCCGGCCGATGACGGCGCCGATCTGGGCGATCTCCTTGATGCGCCCGAGCCGGTCGAGGCGTGACATCAGGGAGTCCTGCAGCGTGCTGGGAACGGCCAGCGGCGAATGGGGCTGGCAGAGGACGAAGCCCCGTTCCTCCTCGCGCAGGACCGAGCCCTCCTTCACCGCCTTGAAGGTCTCTTCGAGATAGAGCGGCACGCCGTCGCAGCGGTCGATGATCTCCGTGAGTATCGGCTCGGGCAGGGAGCGACCGCCGGTCAGCTTCTCCAGGATCTCCCGGCTCTTGCTGGGACTGAGGCGGTTCAGCGTGACCGTAGCCACGTAGTAGAGGCCGGACCAGGGCGCCGAGAACTCCGGACGGTAGGTCAGCGCGATCAGCACCGGCAGCTTGTGGGCGCGCTCGATGCAGCGGTCGAGGAGCTGCAGGCTCGAGGGGTCCATCCAGTGCAGATCCTCGAATACGACCAGCAGAGGCCCCTCGTCAGCCGGCGCGAAGAGGTAGTCGACCACCGCCTCGATGGTCTTCTCCTTCTGGCGCTGGGCGCTCAGGTTGAGGCTCGGGTAACGATGTGCGACCGGGATGGAAAGCAGGGCGCCGATCAGGGTGATGACCTCGGAGAGCCGCTCCTCCTCGGGTCGAAGCAGCCGAATCAGCTTGTCGAGCTTCTCGTCGTCGCTGTCGAGGCGGCCGATGTTCGCCGCCCTGCGCAGGTGGTCGATGATGGGGTAGAGGGCGCTGTTCTCGTGGTTCGGGGAGGCGAAGAAGCGTAAGACCGGGCGAGACTCATCCTCGACCTGCTTGCGCAGGGTCTCGGCAATGCGCGATTTGCCGATGCCCGCTTCGCCGGCCAGGAGCACGACCCGGCCTTCGCCCTCCGCCGCCTGGTGCCAGCGCCGCAGCAGCAGTTCGAGCTCCTCCTCGCGGCCGATCAGGGGGGTGAGCTCCGAGGCGCCGCGGATGGCTTCGAAGCGGCTGGCGAGCTTGCTGGCGCCGGTTACCAGCCAAGCGGGGAGCGGCTCGGAGAATCCCTTGAGCGCCTTGGGGCCC
>JAKSDN010000753.1 GCA_022360075.1 Kiloniellales bacterium
CCTGAAGGTGGTCGAGCAGGCAGCCCAGCGCCTGGCGCGCGAGGAAATCGTCGAGCGCACGGTCATGAGCTCCTGGACCCAGGTGCTCGACTACTGCCGCACCCTGGTCGGGCGCGAGCAGACGGAGCGCTTTCACCTGCTTTTCTTGGACCGCAAGAACCGGCTGATCGCCGACGAGACCCAGCAGCGCGGCACGGTCGACCACACGCCCGTCTATCCGCGCGAGGTGGTCAAACGGGCGCTCGAGCTGAGCGCCTCGGCGCTGATCCTGGTGCACAACCATCCCTCGGGCGACACCACGCCCTCGGAGGCCGATATTGCCATGACTCGCGCGGTGGTCGAGGCTGCCGGCAAGCTCGGCATCGCCGTGCACGATCACATCGTGATCTCGCGCAGTGGCCACAGCAGCTTTCGCGCCCTGGGCCTGCTGTGAACCCTCTCTTTGCCGCCAATCTGGGCCTGGTGATCACGGTTCTGGTCTGGGGCACGCCGATCCCGCTGTTCGACCTCCTGCTGGAGCGCTGGGACCCGGTCGGCCTCGCCGCGCTGCGCTATTTCTGCGCCATCCCGCTGCTGTTCGTCGTGCTCTGGATCGCCGAGCCGCGCCTGCGCTGGCGCTTCCGCCTGCGCCCAGACGGCGTGGGTTGGCCGCGGCTGCTGCTGATCGGCGGGCTCGGCATGGGCGGGTTCGCGATCTTCTTCCTGGTGGGCCTGCGTTACAGCGATCCGGTCACCGTGGCGGTGCTCGCGGCGGCCAGCCCGATCATCGCGGCGCTCACCGCCTGGCTCTGCTATCGGCAGCGCCCGCCTTCCGGGATCGCGCTGGCTCTCGTCCTGGCGGTCGGCGGCGGCTTGCTGGTGCGCGCGGACTTCTCGGCCGACGGCGGGGCGATCGGCTTCGAGGGCGGCGAGCCCCTGATCCTGCTCGCGATCGCCTGCTGGTCCTGGTACTCGGTGACGGCCCAGCACGCGATGCCGCATTGCTCGCAGATCCAGCTCACCGCGGCGACCGCGATTCCGGCCGGCGTGCTGCTGCTGGCGACCTATGGCCTGCTGCTGGCCATGGGCCTGGTCGGGGCCCCGCCGGCGGCGCCTTCGGCCGGCGATCTGCTGCTCATCATCTGGCTTTCGGTCAGCACCGTGGTGATCGGGGTTCTGGCCTGGAACATCGGCGTCAAGCGCCTAGGCGTCGTGGTCGCCTCCATGTTCCTGAACCTGATCCCGGTGGCTGGCGTGCTCACCGCCGCCGCGCTCGGCAGCCCGCCGACACTCGAGCAAGTGCTCGGCGGATTGCTGATCATTGCCGGCGTCCTGCAGGCGCAGCTCCGCGGCCTGGCCCGGGCGCGCGCGGCCCGGCGGCGGGACGGCACGCCCGGCGCGTGATAACATCCTTCGGGATGCAGGACAGAACGCTCCTGAAGGTCGGCGGCATCGGCAGCCTGATTGCCGCGGTCTGCTGCTTCACGCCGGTCCTGGTCGTCTTGCTAAGTGCCCTGGGTCTTTCGGCCCTGGTCAGCTGGCTCGATCTCGTGCTGTTTCCGACCCTGATCCTATTCCTCGGCCTGACCCTCTATGCCGGGCTGCGCCTGGCGCGTCGGCAAGCTGACTAGTGGTTCGACTCCGACATTCCGATCCCGGAATGTCGGGCCGCCCCACTAGGTAACTCTTTAGTTTGGGTCCAATTCTGGTCGACACTTGATCCAATTTCATCGGACTCAAGTGTCGGAATTGAACCACTAGGGGGCGCTCCCATGATCGAATTGCGCTCGACCCTGACCTGCCCGGACTGCGGCCACCGCGAATCCGAGACCATGTCGACGGACGCCTGCCAATTCTTCTACGACTGCCGCGGCTGCGGCCTCCTGCTGAAGCCGAAGGCCGGCGACTGCTGCGTGTTCTGCTCCTACGGCAGCATACCCTGCCCGCCGATCCAGGAAGCCCGGGCGGCCGGCGATGGCGACGGCTCGCGCTGCGCCCAATCCTGAAGGAATCCGCCGAATTGAGGCCGTATTCTTGTGATCTGCTTTAAGTCGGCTCCGCGCCCAAATCTGCGGTAGAATGGTCTTCCTTCGCAACGCGGCCAACTTGGACGGCAGCTCGAGTCACGACGATGTCTTTGCGCTGGCAGATCATCATCACGGCGGGCTTGGCGGCCCTGCTCGCGGCCGGCTGGCTGTGGCTGCCGGCCTGGGACGGCGAGGCCGTCTCGCAGGACAAGCTCGAGCGCAGCGCCACCGCGACGCCAGTCCTGGTCGAGCCGCTGCATCTCGCCGAGGACCGGGTGGCCGTGAACGTTATCGGCACTGGCGAGGCCCTGAAGTCGGCGGCCATCTATCCGAAGGTCTCGGGCGAGGTGGTCGAGGTGCTGTTCGAGCCCGGACAGCGCGTGGCGGCCGGCGCGCCGCTCGTGCGGCTGGACGACGAGCACGAGCGGCTGGCCGTCCGCCTGGCGCAGGTCGTCGAGCAGGAAGCGATGCGCCAGGTCAAGCGCTTCGAGAAGCTCGCGCCCTCGGGCACTGTCTCGACGGTCAGCCTCGAATCGGCCCAGACCGAGCTCGAGAGTGCCGGCCTGCGCCTCGCCCAGGCCAAGGCGGATCTCGAGGACCGCACCGTCTTCGCACCCTTCGACGGCGTCATCGGCCTGACCCAGGTCGACAAGGGCGACCGGGTGACGGACGAGACCCTGATCGCCATCCTCGACGACCGCTCCTTCGTGCTGGTCGAGTTCAACGTGCCCGAGGAATACGTCTCGCGGATCGCGCTCGGCGATGAGATCCACGTGCGGGCCTGGACCCGCCCCGACCTCGACTTGAGCGGTACCATCTCGGCCATGGACAGTCGTATCGAAGCGGCGACGCGCTCGCTCAAGGTCAAGGCGCGGATTCCCAACCCCGACGATACGATCCGCCCCGGCACCTCCTTCGACGTGCGTCTGGACGTCGTGGGCGGCCGCCATCCGCTGATCCGCGAGGTGGCGGTGCTCTGGAGCCGGGACGGGGCCTATCTGTGGCGCGTCGCGGGCGACCGCGCCGAGAAGGTCTTCGTCGACGTCGTGCGCCGCAACGACGGCAGGGTCCTGGTTGAGGGTCCGCTCGAGGTCGGCGACCTGATCGTGGTCGAGGGCGTGCAGAGCCTGCGCGACGGCCTGCTGGTCGAGCCCGCGCCTTTCGATGGCGCCCCGGCCAGCCAGCCCGGCCTCAGCGGCCTGGGCGGCGAAGGCTGATGGCCCGGGCGAGCGAGTTCCCCGCGCTGGCGGTCCGCCGGCCCACGCTGATCGTGGTGATCAACCTGCTGATCGTGATCGCCGGACTGGGTGCGCTCTTCGCCGTCGAGGTGCGCGAGCTGCCGGACGTCGACCGCCCGGTGGTCACGGTGCGCGCCTACTTCCCCGGCGCGACGCCGGAGACCATGGACGCGGAAGTCACGAGCGTCATCGAAGGCGCGGTCGCCCGGGTCTCCGGCATCAAGACGATCAACGCCGCGAGCGAGGAGAACAACGGCCGCGTCCGTATCGAGTTCTCGCCCCATGTCGATCTGGACGTGGCGGCGAACGACGTGCGCGAGGCCGTGGCCACGGTCGAGCGCAGCCTGCCCGAGGACGTCGAAGAGGTCACGATCTACAAGGCCGACAACGACGCCTCGCCGGTCATAAGGCTGGCCTTGGTGAGCGACCGCCTTTCCCAGGAAGCCCTGACGCGCATCGCCGAGGACGACATCGCGACCGAGCTTTCGGCGGTGCCGGGCGTCGCCCTCGTGCATCTCTTCGGCGATCGCCGCGAGGTACTGCGCATCGTGGTCGAGCCGACGCGCCTTGCCAGCTATGGCTTGTCAATCGACGAAGTCGCCGAGGTCCTGCGGAGCACGAGCCTCGACGTGCCGGCCGGCAGCTTCAAATCGGAAGACCAGCTCCTCATGGTGCGCGCGGACGCCTCGGTCTGGCGCATCGCGGATGTCGAGGCGCTCAAGCTGCGCGACGATGTCCGTCTGGGCGACGTGGCGCAGGCCTTCTATGGACCGGCCGAGGCCAGCGCCTATACCCTCTTCAACGGACGCAAGATCGTCGGGCTGACCATCGTCCGGCGGGCGCAGTCGAACACGATCGAGATATCCGACGCCGTCGACCGCGTGATTGAGCGCCTGAACCGGCGTCTCCAGGACGTGCAGATCGTCAAGACCTCCGACGACGCGATCTTCATCCGCGGCTCGGTGCGCCAGGTGATCTTCAGCCTGCTGATCGCCGTCGGCGTGGTGATCGCCGTGATCTTCTTCTTCATGGGCGCGCTGCGGCCGACGCTGATCCCCGCGGTCGCGATTCCCATCGCGCTGATCGGCACGGTGGCCGTGATCTGGCTGCTCGGTTTCTCGATCAACATCCTCACGCTGCTGGCCCTCGTGCTGGCCACGGGCATGATCGTCGACGACGCGATCATCGTCGTCGAGAACGTCCAGCGCCAGCGCGCGGAAGGCCTGCAGCCCCTGGCCGCGGCCGTGGTCGGCACGCGGCAGGTCTTTTTCGCCGTGCTCGCGACCACCGCGACCCTGGTTTCGGTCTTTCTGCCGCTCGCCTTCCTGCCGAGCCGAACCGGCCGCCTGTTCACCGAGTTCGGCATCGTGCTCGCTGTCGCCGTTGCGATCTCCTCCTTCGTCGCCTTGTCGCTCGGCCCGATGCTGGCCTCGCGCCTGGTCACGCGACGCGCGGAGGAATCTGGCCCGGGCGCGCGCCTTGGCGCCAAGCTCGGCGCGGCCGTGATGGCGCTCTACCGGCGCCTGCTCGAGTTCACGCTCACGGCCCGCTTCCTGATCCTGGGCGGCGCGATCATCGTCGCCATGACCGCCCTGGCGATCTATCCCTCCATCGACCGGGAGCTGCTGCCGAAGGAGGATCGCGGCGTCTTCTACGTCTACATGCAGGGGCCCGACGGAGTCGGCCTCGACTACATGGACCGGCAGTCGGCCAAGGCCGAGGCCATGCTGCAGCCGCTGGTCGAGCACGGCGAAGTGAGCAGCGTCGTGTCCATCGTCGGGCGCTGGGATCCCAATCGCGTCTTGATCATCGCGCCGCTCACCCCCTGGTCGGAGCGCAGCCGGTCCCAGGAAGAGATCGCCTCGGCGATGCGCACGGAGCTCAAGGCGATCCCCGGGGCCTCCACCCGGGTTAACACGTCGAACAGCCTCAACATCTGGCGCACCGGCGGGCGGATCGACTTCGCGCTCACCGGCTCCAACTACCGCGATATCGCGGCGGCCGCCGACGACTTC
>JAKSDN010000779.1 GCA_022360075.1 Kiloniellales bacterium
AGGGTCTGGGCCTCGACGCCCTGGGAGGCATCGACCAGCAGCAGCGAGCCCTCGCAGGCCGAGAGGCTGCGGCTGACCTCGTAGGCGAAGTCGACGTGGCCCGGCGTGTCGATCAGGTTGAGCTGATAGGTCTCGCCGTCCTGCGCCTTGTAACTCAGGCGCACGGTCTGGGCCTTGATGGTGCTGCCGCGCTCGCGCGCGAGCTCCATGGAATCGAGCACCTGCTCCTTCATCTCGCGGTCGGAAAGTCCCCCGCAGGTCTGGATCAGGCGGTCGGCCAGGGTCGACTTGCCATGGTCGATATGCGCGATGATGGCGAAGTTGCGGATATGCGCGCGGTCGGACATCTCGGGTCGTCGGGCTCAAGGAAAGGCCGGCCCCGCCGGCGGTCGGCAGGAACATAGGGCCGGCGTCGACCCGGCGCAACGGGCTGTTTGGGCGGATTATTTCGAAGGCCAATGGCTTCGGCGCCACGCCGCCTGCTAGAAAGGACAGGTCATGCTCCCGCTTCGCGGCCCCGATGATCTTCGGCGCCTGATCCACGACACGCCCGAGATGATGGCCTGCCTGAAGGCGGTCGCGGCCCTGCGGCTGCCCGATGGCTGGATCGGCGCCGGCTTCGTGCGAGCGCCGGCCTGGGACAGGCTGCATGGCTATCGCGATCCGACGCCGCTGGCGGACATCGACGTCGTCTACTTTCGGCCCGGCGACGGGCCGGAAGCCGAGGCAGCGCTGGAGAGAAGCCTGAACGAGAGGGCGCCCGGCCGACCTTGGTCGGCACGCAATCAGGCGCGCATGCACGAACGTAACGCCGACCGGCCCTACCGCTCGACGGTTGACGGTCTGGCCCACTGGCTGGAGACGCCGACCGCGGTCGCCGTGCGGCTCGATGCCCACGGCCGGGTCGAGATCCTGGCGCCTTTCGGCCTGGACGATCTGTTCGGGCTGGTCATCAGACCGACACCGCACGCGCGGCAGCGGCGCATGACGGCGTTCCTCCAGCGGGTCCGTGAGAAGGACTGGCTCGCCACCTGGCCGCGCTGCCGGGTCTTGTTTCACTGAGCGGCGGAGAACACGAGCGATAAATCTCCGACCGTTGGTGATCCAACGGAGGACCCGACCCGTAAGAGCTTCTTGACGGGTCGTCGAAGGGCGTCTCGTCAGGTGCTGTGCTGCCAGACTTGCCCGCGAGCATTGCCGTTCGGCATTTCTGGCATCTGGCGCCGAGTGGGTCTTACCCTCCGTTGGGCCTGCCCGGCGCCAACCCCGCAACACTCACGCCCGCGCCGGAGCTTCCGTGCGCGGGCTACTTTTTGTGTGCTGGATGGATCGAGCGATCCTCACCCCCGCAAAGAACCGCCGGTCGCCTTCTCGACCTGGGCGACGATCTTGGCCGAGACCGCCTCGATCTCAGCGTCGGTCATGGTGCGCTCGGTCGGCTGCAGGGTGACGGCGATGGCGAGCGACTTCTTGTCGGGCTCGATGCCCTCACCCTCGTAGGCGTCGAACAGCGCGACATCGGTGACCAAGCCCTTGTCGGCACCCTTGGCGGCGCGGATCAGCTTCTCTGCCGGCACGGCTCGGTCGACCAGGAAGGCGAAGTCGCGCTCGACCGGCTGGAAGGCCGAGAGCGCGAGCGGCGGCTTGGCCTTGCCGTCCTTGGCGCGCGGCAGCGGCACCCGGTCGAGGAAGACCTCGAAGCCCGCAGCCCGGTCCTTGAGGCCGAGCTTGCGCAGCACCCTCGGATGCAGCTCGCCGAACACGGCGAGCACGTTCGGGCCGAGCCGCAGCACGCCGGAGCGGCCCGGGTGATACCAGGCCGGCGCGTCGGTCGTGACCTGCAGGTTGTCGACCGGGGCCTCGCAGGCAGTCAGCACGGCGAGCGCGTCGGCCTTCACGTCGAAGGCGTCGACCGGACGTTCTGACGCGTCCCAATGGCGCGCCGTCGAGGCACCGCTGCGCACGCCCGCCGCAACCTCGACCTGACCTTCCGGGCTGTCGTCGACGTACTGCGGGCCGACCTCGAAGATCGCGCCGTCGCCGAGCCCGCGGTCGGCATTGCGCGCCGCCGCCATTATCAGGTTGGGCAGGACCGAAGGCCGCATGACGTCCAAATCGCTGCTGATCGGATTGACCAGCCGAAGCGCTTCGGGAACGCCGCCGAACAGCGCCGCCACGGACTCCGAGAGGAAGGAGAAGGTCACGGCCTCGTTCATGCCGTGCCAGGCCAGCGCCGTACGCGCCGCCGAGTGGCGCCGCTGGCGCGCCGAGAGCGCGGGCAGGGGCAGCGTCGTGTCGAGCGTCAGCGCGGAGGTCGGCAAATGCTCGTAGCCGTGGATGCGCAGCACCTCCTCGACCAGGCAGGCCTCACCCTCGATGTCCGGCCGCCAGCTCGGCACCTGGCAGGTCAGCACCTCGCTCTCGACCTCCGCACCGTTGCGCGGCTCGGTCACCAGGCCGCTTTCGACCCCGAAGCCGAGATCGCCGAGGATGCGGATCTGCTCTTCGGCCGGCACGTAAAGGCCGCCGAGCTTGGCGACCCGCTGGACGCGCAGCGCCACCGAACGAGGTTCGCGCGGCAGCTCGCCGGCCGCGGTGAGGCTGCTGACCTCGCCGCCGCAAAGCTCCTGGATCAGGCGCGCGGCGACCTCGGTGCCCCACTCGGCCGAGACCGGGTCCAAGCCGCGCTCGAAACGGTAGCGGGCATCGGAGAGGATGCCGAGCTTACGCCCGGTCCGGGCGACCCGCACCGGATCGAACAGCGCGACCTCGAGGAAGACATTGGTGGTCGCCTCGGTCACCCCGGAGAGCTCGCCGCCCATGACGCCGCCGATGCCCTGCGGACCCTTGTCGTCGGCGATCACCACCATCTCGGTATCGAGCGCGTAATCCTTGCCGTCGAGGGCCAGGATCGTCTCGCCCTCGCGCGCCATGCGCATGGTCAGGTCGCCGGCCAGCTTGTCGGCGTCGAAGACGTGGAGCGGCCGGCCGAGGTCGTAGGTGACGAAGTTGG
>JAKSDN010001080.1 GCA_022360075.1 Kiloniellales bacterium
GCGATAGCCGCCGCGCGGCCCGCGCTGCCCGGTAAGGATACCCTCGTGCACGAGCTGCTGGAGGACCTGCTCGAGATAGCGCCGCGGAATCCCCTGGCGCCGCGAGATCTCGGTCGAGCGGACCGGCGCCGGACCGGCGTGGTAGGCGATGTCGACCACCGCCTCGATGGCGAAGAGAAGCTTCTTCGATAAGCGCAGCATTCTTTTCGTTGCCTCGTTTCTCGCTCAGCCGTCCGGGGCGGCGGCTTGCCCGGCGGTCCCCGTCGAGCCGAAGCCGCCGGCGCCCCGCTCGCTCTGCTCGAGCGTCTCGACCGTTCGCCAGGTGACCCGGTCGTGGCGCGCGACGATCATCTGGGCGATACGGCTGCCGCGCTCGACGACGAAGGGCTCGGACCCCAGGTTGATCAGGATCACGCCGACCTCGCCGCGGTAGTCGGAGTCGACCGTGCCCGGGGCATTGAGCACCGTGACGCCATGCTTGAGCGCCAGTCCGGAACGCGGCCTCACCTGGGCCTCGAAGCCCGGCGGCAGGGCGATCGACAGGCCGGTGGGGATCAGGGCGCGCTCGCCGGGCTGAAGGGTCTTGGCGCCATCGACGGCGGCCAAGAGATCGAGCCCGGCGCTGCCCGGTGTGGCGTAGGACGGAAGCGGCAGGTCGCGGCCATGCTCGAGGCGCTTGACGGCGATCGTGACGTCGCTCATGGAGCGCTTTCCCCGGCGCCGGCGGTGGCCTCTGCCGCGCCGGCGAAGTGCTCGGCGATGCGGACCGCCAGGCGCTCGGCGACCTGGTCCTTGGTCAGCTCCGGCCAGTCCTCGACCGCCGTGCCCGCGATCAGGTGCACCCGGTTGTGGCTGCCGCCGAAGGTGCCGCTGGCGGGCGAGACGTCGTTGGCGAGGATCCAGTCGCAGCCCTTCTTGGCGAGCTTGGCCCGGGCATGCTCGATCACCTTCTCGGTCTCGGCCGCGAAGCCGATCACCAGCGCCGGGCGCCGGTTGCCGGCCTGGGACAGATTCGCCAGGATGTCGGGGTTGGTGGTGAACTCGAGCGTCGGTGTCGCGTCGCCGTTCTTCTTGAGTTTCTGCGCGCTCTGTTGCTTGACCCGCCAGTCGGCGACGGCGGCGGCGCAGACCGCCAGGTCGGCCGGCAGCGCGGCCTGGCAGGCTTCGAGCATCTCTTGCGCGGTCTCGACGTGGCGAACCTCGACGCCGGCCGGATCGCCGAGCGCCGTGGGGCCCGACACCAGGACCGTCTGCGCGCCCAAGCGCGACAGCGCGGTCGCGATCGCGTGGCCCTGCTTGCCGGAAGAGCGGTTGCCGATGAAGCGCACCGGATCGATGGGCTCATGGGTCGGCCCGCTGGTCACCAGGGCGCGGCGGCCGCTCAAGGGCGCCGCGTCGCCGAAATAGCTCTCGATCGCCGCCAGGATCTCCAGCGGCTCGGCCATGCGCCCGTAGCCGTACTCGCCGCAAGCCATGTCGCCTTCGTTCGGGCCGACGCCGAGCACGCCGCGCGCCGTCAAGGTCGCCAAGTTGGCTGTGGTTGCCGGATGTTCCCACATTCGTACGTTCATGGCCGGCGCGACGAGGATCTGTGTGTCGGTCGCGAGCAGGGTGGTCGAGGCCAGATCGTCCGCCTGGCCGGTCGCCATCTTGGCCAAGAGATCCGCGCTCGCCGGCGCGACGACCAGGAGGTCGGCGTCGCGCGAGAGCTGGATGTGGCCCATCTCCGCCTCGTCGGTGAGCGAGAAGAGCTCGCCGTAGACCTTGTCCTCGGTCAGGGCGGCCAGCGACAGCGGCGTGACGAACTCGGCGCCCGCCTTGGTCAGGATGGCGCGCACGCGCGCGCCCCGCTCGCGCAGACGTCGGACCAGGTCGAGGCTCTTGTAAGCCGCGATCC
This sequence comes from Kiloniellales bacterium, assembly GCA_022360075.1. The sequence goes on from JAKSDN010001080.1 coordinate 1,898, forward strand.
CGCCCGAGACGATCAGCAGGATCCGTTTCCCGGACAACATCGGCAATTTGGCCATATTTTACGGTTGAGTGCCGTAGATAAGGTAGGCGGCGAAGTGAAGGCTGGCAAGGGCCGACGCGGCAGCTTCCTGTTTCCGCGCCGTTTCGGGTCAGTCGAGAAGCAGCAGCAGAACCAGAAGGCCAACCAGGCCCCAGAGCAGACGTGTCTGCCAGCGGTTGCCAACCTGCTCCTGGCGCAGCGCGGCGATGCTCTCGGGGTGGAGCCGGACCGCGCCTTCGGCGAGGTTGTGCGCGGCCTTGCGGACATCGCGCAGGGTCTCGGGCAGCCGACTCAAGGAATGGGCCGCCTCTTCCGCGCTGTCGCGCAGACGTGCCTGCGGGCCGCGATTCTCGATCACCCAGTCCTCGACCAGCGGCTGGGCGAGGGACCAGATGTTGAGGTCCGCGGTGAGCCGCCGGCTGATACCCTCGGCCATCAGCATGTTCTTCTGCAGCAGCAGCAATTGCGGCTGCACCGGCATCGAGAAGGCTTCGGTCAACTGCAGGAGCTGGGCGAGCAGCCGGGCGAAGGAGATCTCGCGCAGCGGCCGTCCGAAGATCGGCTCGCAGACCGAGCGCAGGGCCTGGGCGAAGACGTCGAGCTCACCCTCGGGCGGCAGGTAGCCGGCCTCGGCATGGACCTCGGCCAGGCGCCGATAGTCGCGCGTCAAGGTCGCCAGCAGCATGTCGGCGAGATAGCTGCGGGTCTTGCGGTCGAGCCGGCCCATGATGCCGAAATCGACCACGACGATGTTGCCGGCGGCATCGACCCACATGTTTCCGGGATGCTGGTCGCCGTGGAAAAAGCCGTCGCGAAAGACCTGGTTGAAGAAGACCGCGGCGGCCTTGGTCAGCACCGCCTCGAGGTCGTGGCCGGCGGCGAGCAGCGCCTCGCGGTCGTCGATCGGGATGCCGGCGACGCGGTCCATGGTCAGCACCCGCTGGGAGGAGCGCTCCCAGTCGATGCCCGGCACCCGGTAGCTCGCATCGTCGGCGAAGTTCTCGGCGAGCTCCGAGGCCGCCGCCGCCTCCATGCGTAGGTCCATCTCGATGCGCACGGTCTTGTCGAACAGCGCGACGACCTCGGTCGGCCGGAAGCGGCGCAGGCGCGGCTGGGTCCGCTCGGCCAGCGCCGCCAGGTCGTAGAAGAGGGCCAGGTCGAGCGCGAAAGCCGCCTCGACGCCGGGCCGGAGGACTTTGACCGCGACCTCGCGGACCGGGCGGTCGTCCTTGGCC
>JAKSDN010001309.1 GCA_022360075.1 Kiloniellales bacterium
TCAGATCACAGCGAAGCTGATCGCGTCGGCCTCATGGCGCCACGGCGTTGAGGTGAGGCTCGGCCTGAGCCGGACCGCCGCCGTGCCGCTCGTGGCTCCCGCGCGGCGTCATGTTTCCTGTGTGGCGACTGGGTTTCGCGGCTCGCACCTACCAATGCGGCTCCTAACACCACGCCCTGGGACACTGGCCGGATTGCTCGGCACTTTGGCCGCTCTACCCACCGAACCCTGCCAGCCAGCGTATTGACCACCAATCCTGTATTTAGTCTAAAACAGGTTGAGGCGCTATAAGTAAGGCTGGTGGAACCGGATCGAGGTGCTTTGCAGGTCGAGGAACGGAGCGAGGGGTTCGACAGCCACCCGACGGTCGGGCCATGGGCTGCAGCCCCTCTCGGGCTTGCCGTTTGGTTCGGCAAAGGTACTCCAGACCGGCAGTCGCGCTCTTTCACCTGCTGGACCAGACCGGATACGAAGTGCAGGCAGACATTGGATTTCGGAAGGATAGAACGTTGCGGCCGGACGAACGAAGGGGACATCTCCGATGACCTTGCGGGAACGCCTCAAGAAACAGCGGCCGATTGTTGCTCCGGGTGTCTATGACGCCCTGACCGCATCGATCGCGGCGGATGCGGGCTTCGAGGCGCTGTATTTGTCCGGTGCCGCGATCGCTTACACTCGGCTCGGCCGGCCCGACATTGGGCTCGTATCGATGGCGGAGGTTGCGGATCAAATCGCCATGGTGCGTGACCGCGTCACTACACCGATCATCGTTGATGCAGACACCGGTTACGGCAATGCGCTTAACGTCGAGCGCACGTTCCGGCTCTTCGAGCGCATGGGAGCGAGTGCGATCCAGATCGAGGACCAGACATCGCCCAAACGCTGCGGTCACCTGAAAGACAAGACCGTCGTTCCGGCGGGCGAAATGGTGGGAAAGATCAGGGCGGCCGTCGATGCCCGTCATAGCGAAGAGACCCTGCTGATTGCGCGCACCGATGCAATCGCGACCGAAGGTCTCCCTGGGGCCATCGAGCGAGCCCAACGATACGCGGAGGCGGGTGCCGATGTCCTCTTCGTCGAAGCCCCAACCTCACGGCGACAGCTCTCGGACATCAGCGGCGCGCTCGGCGGGATTCGGCCGCTGCTGGCCAATATGGTGGAGGGAGGCGAAACCCCGATCAGCTCCGCCGACGAACTCGATGTGCTTGGGTTTAAGCTCGTGATCTTCCCGGGTGGCATCGGTCGTGCTCTTGCCCGTGCCGCCGGCGACTACTACGCCTCGCTCGCGGCGCACGGCAGCAACGCGCCGTTTCGCGACCGGATGTACGACTTCGTGGCGCTGAACGAAGTGATCGGCACGGCTGAGATGCTTGCCCGGGGTAAGGCTTACGAGACCGCGAGTGATGGGAACGCCGACCCCGAAGCTGAGGATGCGGCATGAAAAACGGCGGTTTGCATCGACGTTCGGCAACGTCCATGTACGCGAGTTCCACGCCGTTCTCCTCGAGGGCGGATTCGCTGCCTTTTCAATTGGGACGCACAACACAGCCGTCGATGCGCTGAGGGTGGGAAGCGATGGAACGCGACCGGATCGACGTCGGCTCTGCGATGATCTTCATCGTCTACAATGTCGGCGAGCACGCGGTTGAGGCCGGCTACGAGCCATGGCTCAGGGAAACCGACAATCCGTTCTTCAACGCGATCCCGGGCGTGCGTCACTACGCCAATTGGAAGCTGGCGGACCAGGCTCCGTTCGGCTGGTTCGACTTCATGGTGCTCGATGAGCCAGACAGCCTCGAAAAGGTCTGGTTTAACAAGGACCTCGATGCGTTCCGTTCGGACTGGATCCGCTTGTGGGGCTATGGTCCCGCGCCTCACGAAATGATCCGCTATAGCTACTGGACAGCGTGCCGGCGCTCGGCCGTGTCTCTTGCCGCCGACCACGGGTGGCTCGTGCTCGGCAGCGGTCCCGCCCCGGCCGACCTCGGCATTGTTTGGACGGTTGAAGGCTCTCTGGCCAAACACTTTGCCAGTGGGCGGAAATCAAGCGACTGGCTACTCCCGGCAGACGAGCGCAACCCGCTCGGCCATGACTGGATAGGATTTTCGCAGACGAAGGTCGCCGGTTCGTCGGATAGCCTGGTTTTGTACACCACCTGTGTGGCAAGGCCGTAGCACCGGACCACGAGGAATTATGCCATCGTGCTCCGGTAGGTTGACGCAGCTTGTCATGCAAGTCATACAGCTTCGTTCTCCAAAATCGTACATGGTGGCGCGAAATTGCGTTTGGCAAGCGAACCGCTGAAAACCCAAAAAGTCTATCTGCTGCTGCGCGACAAGATCGTGTCCGGCGATTTGCCGGCCGGGCTGCGCTTGCCGGGTGAACCGACCTTGGCGCAGGACTTCGAGGTTTCCCGCGTCATCGTGCGCCGGGCGCTCGCGCGGCTCGCCGAAGAAGGGCTGGTGGAGCGCCGCAAGGGCTCCGGCACTTTCGTTCGCGGCGA
>JAKSDN010001442.1 GCA_022360075.1 Kiloniellales bacterium
AAGTAATGTTGAACAGAAGTGACCGTTCTCCGGAGCCTCTGTCCCGATTTTCATGATGCCCTTTGTAGATCAAACTAAGAAATACTGCCTAACTATCGTGAGTGGCGGCTCCTGAGGTGACGACTGACATCATGCGGAACGCCAGCGAGCAGGCCCTAGTCGCCGGCATCGGAGATCCGCTAGCGCTACTCAGGTTTGCACGCTGAGCCATGCGCTCGAGTCTTTCTGTTGGACACGCTCGGGCCCACAGGCCGCCATTTGAAACAAGCCCGGCTGCTACGATCGGCTCCCATCCCGCGCAACCGGTTTCTGCCCGACGCCTCCCCCTCACCAACAGCGCGCCCCCGGCGTTTGCAGCAGGCCGTGGCCGTAGACCTCGTCGCGGCCGGGGGCGCCCAGGTCCTGGGCCGTCCGCGCGACCAGCGCCCGGGCCTCCACCGGGTTGCCACGGGTCTCGGCGCGGGCGCGCAGGAGGGCGGCGGCGACGAAGGGTACGGCGAAGCTGCTGCCGGTCCAGGTCGTGGTCGCAGCACCCGGGCCGGCGGAGATGATCTCGACGCCGGGGGCGGCGATCTCGACGTAATCGCCGCGGGTGCCGTTGCGATAGGCGCGCCGGCGCTTGTCGACGGCGGCGACGGCCATGACCTCGGGGTAGGCGGCGGGAAAGGCGGGCGCGCCGCTCGGCCCACCGTTGCCGGCTGCGGCCACGAGGTTGGCGCGCCGCGCGCCGGCCCTGACGCCGAAGGCCAGCGCGGCGTTCGGCGCACCTTCGATGCTCATGGCGATCACCCGGGCGCGCTGCGAGATTGCCCAGTCGATCGCGCGCAGGATGGCGACGGCGTCGGCCTGGTCCTCGCCGTCGATCTGGCGAAAGGTCTCGGCGGCCAGCAGGCGCGCGGCCGGCGCGAGCGGTGCGGCGCCGGGCGTGCGCTCGCCCACCAGCAGGGCCGCGATCGCCGTGCCGTGGTTCGGCGGGGCCGGCACGGCCTCCGGCGGCAGAAAGCTCCGCGTGCGGATGTCGGCGCGTCTGAGCGCCGGGTGGTCGGTGGCGACCGGCGTGTCGATGATCGCGATCGGGGCGCCGCGCCGGCAGGCGCTGTCGGCGAGGCTCGCCATCCCGATCAGCTCCGTGGGCCAGCAGCTCCCGGGCGAGCAGGCGACGCCGCTCGAGCTGTAGAGATGGTTCAGGTCGAAGATCAGGTTCGGCGCCAAGGGCCGGGCGGCCTCCAGCGAGTCCTCGGCGTCGAGCCCGGCCGGCAGGGCCAGCCGCACGATCGTCCCGCCGAGCGCGCTCAAGGCGTCTTCGGAGATGACCCGAAAGCCGGCGGCGCCAAGCGCGGCGCGCTCCTGCGGCTGAAGGCCGGCGACGGCAAGGGCGACGATCTCCGCCGCGAGGAAGTCCTGCTCCCCGCCGCCGAAGAGATCGCCGAAGAAGTCGATCACGTCCTCGAAGCCGCTTTCGACCGCCTCGCCGACATCGCCCAGGTCGCCTTCGTCGTCGTCATCGTCCTCTTCACCGTCGTCGTCATCATCGTCGCCGTCGTCGCCGTCATCCCCGTCGTTGCCGTCGTCTCCATCGTCTCCGTCGCTGCCGCCGTCGTCCCCGTTATCGCCCCCGTCATCGCCATCGTCCCCACCACCGTCGTCGCCGTCACCGCCGTCACCGCCGTCGCCATCCCCGCCATCGCCACCATCGCCACCATCGCCGCCACCATCGCCGCCGCCATCTCCACCTCCGTCTCCGCCGTCTCCGCCGTCGCCCCCATCACCGCCGTCGCCACCGTCTCCGTCGCCGCCGTCTCCGCCATCACCGCCGTCTCCATCGCCACCGTCCCCGCCATCGCCGTCATCGGCGGCGGCACTGGCGATAAGCACGGGCAGGCCGCTCGGAGCCGTCTCCGGCGGGACGGCAA
>JAKSDN010000345.1 GCA_022360075.1 Kiloniellales bacterium
AGTGCCTCGGATCAGGACCCCGTGTCCGGGACGAACTGAGTGTCGCAGCGGAACGCGCCTTCCTGATCGTAGAGCCGGACGGTGTGGCCACCACAGCGAAGCGATTTTCTACGTTGCGTCCGGCCGGACGACGAAGGGCGTTTGCGTGGCCCCGAGGATGGCAACCCAAACCACGGCCTTGCGATCCCATCCTTGTGCCGCAGGCGAGGCGATTATTAGACCAGTCTATGTATTTTCAGTAGTATTGATTTCAACTGGCAGTATCGTAAGCGCGAAATTTGGTTTTCCAGGCGCGGTGAGGCAGATTGGACAGCCGGAAGGGTTGAGGATTTGATGAACGGACCGGATGGCAGAGATAGCAGGACGGTGGAAGCGGGCGAGGGGCGAAGCGGGAGCCCGGGGACGACGCCGCGTCCCGCCGCGACACTCGAACGCCGAGGGGCGCTCGGCATCCTGACGCTATCCGATCCCGGACGCCGGAATCCGCTATCCGCTCAAATGCGCGACGACGTTCTCCGGCTGTTGGACGAAGCCGGTCGAGACAACACTGTACGGGTGATCGTCATAAACGGGGCCGGCGGGGTGTTTTGCGCCGGGGGCGATGTCAGCACCATGGGCGCGCTGACGCGCGAGACAGGCCGGGCGAGGATCGAACGCTCGCAGGTGGTCGCGCGTGCCATCGTGCAAGCGAGCAAGCCCGTGATCGCGGCCGTCGAGGGCTGGGCCGCGGGGGCGGGCCTGTCGTTGGCGGCCTGTTGCGACATTGTCGTGGCGTCCGAGGACGCGCGTTTCGTCGCCGCCTTCGGCAAAGTCGGGCTGATGCCGGATCTGGGCGCCCTGTGGGCGGTTCCGGCGCGCATGGGAGTCGGCGGAGCCCGACGTTTGCTCATGATGAATGACCAGTTGACCGGAAGGGAGGCCTTCGGTCTCGGACTCGTAGACCAGGTCGTGCCGCCTGGCCAAGCGCTCGAGGGCGCCCTGCGGGAAGGCGCGCGCCTCGCCGAAGGCCCCCCACTGGCCTTGGCCGCGATCAAGCGCGTACTGGCGGCTTACCCCCAAGGTCTCGAGCAAGTTCTTCTGGCGGAAGCGGATCTTCAGTCCGGTCTCTTTGCCTCGGAGGACCTGCACGAGGGTCTTGAAGCTTACCGGGAGAAGCGGCCGCCACGTTTCGAAGGCCGCTAGTCAGGCGCCATCGCGCCGAATGCCGTGAGAGGCTTGTCGGGGCTCTTCAATCGCATCGGAGACGATCGTGATCGCGCAAGGGGGCCGGGTCCGTGACGGGGTCTTCGCAAGCTCCTTGGGGCCGGCTCCCATTGCCATCGTAGTCCTGTCGTGGAGCGCGTCGTTTCCCCTATGGCCGGGACAGTGGTAATGGGGCCGGTCGAATTCGAAGCTCTGGTGCGGCGTCTCGGGCTCAATCCCGACGATCACGACTTGGACGCGCTACGCGCCGCCTATCTGATACTTGAGGCCTGGCGCGGGCGGCTCGAGCGAGGCGGGGCCGGCGCCGAGGCCGTGGCCGTTCGCGATCCGGACCGCCCGCTTTGACCGATCTCCACGCTCTTACGGTCCACGACCTGTCCCGCATGATCGCCGCGCGGCATCTCAGCGCGCTGGAGGTCACCGACGCGTTGATCACCCGGTGCGAGGGCCCGGCAGAGCGGGTTCGTGCCTTCGCGACGACGACTTTCGATCTGGCGCGCGATATGGCGCGGGCCGCGGATGCAGAGCTGGCGGCGGGGCGGCGCCGTGGCCCGCTCCACGGGATTCCGGTGGGTCTCAAGGACGCCTATGATACGGCCGGCGTGCCGACGACCGTCTGCTCGCGCCTCCATGCCGATCGCGTTCCCGGGGACGATGCCGAGGCATGGCGTCGCCTGCGGGCCGAGGGCGCGGTGCTCATGGGCAAGCTACAGTGCGCCGAGCTTTGTCTCGGCGCGCCCGGGGACGACGACTTCGTCCCCTACGCGAGAAATCCCTGGGACCCGTGCCGCACGCCGGGAGGTTCATCGTCGGGCGCCGCGGCGGCGCTCGCTGCCGGCCTTCTTCCGGCGGCGCTCGGCACGGACACAGGCGGATCGATCCGGATCCCGGCGGCGTTCTGTGGGGTTGCGGGCCTGAAACCGACCGACGGTCTGGTCAGTCTCGCGGGCGTTTTCCCGTTGTCGCCCTCGCTGGACCAGGCTGGACCGATGGCCCGAACAAGCCGGGACTGCGCCTATCTGCTCGACGCGATCACGGCCCGCGAGAACCCGCAGGCAACAGCCTCAGGTTTCGTTGCCGGGCTCACCGAACGTCTCGACGGACTGTGCGTCGGCTATGTCGGGAACTTCGCCGAGGACGGGTTGGTCGCATCCGAACAGCGCTTGGCGACCGAGGCCGCCCTGGCGATCCTCGGCGATCTGGGCGCCCAGGTGCGCGAGGTTTCGCTCCCCGATCCTTGGGACTTCACGATCTGCAATATGACGATCATGATGGCCGAAGCCTTTGAAATCCACGGCGCCGATCTCCGACGGCGCGCCGGTGAGATTTCTCGTGTGACGCGCGCGCGGATCGCGGCTGGGGCTTTCCTCCGGGCCGAGGATTGCCGCCGTGCGCAAAGGACCCGCCGCTGGCTGATGCGTGCGACCGCAGAAGCGATGGAGGAGGTCGACGTACTCGTTTATCCCGCCGCGCTCGGCGATCCGCCGCGGATCGAGGACATTAAGCCGCTCGGCTACCTGGAGGTGCCGTTGATCACGACGCCCGCCAACGTTGCCGGCGTTCCGGCCGCCTCGGTGCGCTGCGGATTCTCCGCCGCGGGGATGCCAATGGCGTTCCAGGTGGCCGGGCGGCGCTTCGGGGACGCGACGGTTCTGCGGGTCGCCCATGCGTTCGAGGCCGCAACGCCTGAATTCGATCGCCTTGCGTTTTATACGGAGCTGCGTTGAGTCAACCCTATCTCTCAAGCGTCATTGCGAGCCGGCTTCAGCCGGCGCCTCGGCGCCACTGGGCAATCTAGAGCCCCCGCGCGGCTGGCGGCCAGATGGATTGCTTCGCTCCGCTCGCAATGACGAAACCCAACGTCATTGAGACACTTTCAACACAGATTGGTGTTGGAGCGTTTTGCATTCGTATGAAACTGGCCCTGGCCCACATCTCCACCGGCCGCCCGACGCTAGTGGTTCAATTCCGACACTTGAGTCCGATGAAATTGGATCAAGTGTCGACCAGAATTGAACCCAAACAAAAAGTTACCTAGTGGAGCGGCCCGACATTCCGGGATCGGAATGTCGGAGTCGTACCACTAGTACCTTAGAGGTGGCCGGGTGGGGGCGTGGGCCGGTTCCGTACGATCAGAGAACACTCTAGGTCCGCAATCACGTGGTTCCGTTCGGCGGCGCGGCGCGCGTGCTCAGGCCCAGAACGACCAGTCCGCTGACCACGATCATTGCGATGCCGAGGGCATCGATCAGGTCGGGCACTTCGGAGAGAACGAAATAGCCGATCAGGGCGGCCCAGAGAATGCGCGCGTAGTCGAGTGCGCCGACGAGAACGGATGAGGCCATGCGATACGCAACAGCGACGCAGGTGTGCACGGCGATGGCCGTCACGGCCAGGGTCACGAACCAGACCCACTCGTCGGGCTCCGGCACGGTCATGTGGGAAGCGCCCGCCGCGCCGTAGACCAGGGCGCCGGCCAGGCTGAAATAGAACACGACCGCATAGTTCGTGCTGTGGGCGGGCATGCGCCGGACCGCCAGGTTCATGCCGGCGGCCAGTATCGAGCCCAGTACGACGACGAGCGAGTCCAAACCGAATCCGGCGGCCCCCGGTCGTAACACGATCATCGCGCCGACGAAGCCTGCCAACAGAGCCGCCCAACCGAGCGGTGCGACCCGGTCGCGATACAAGACACGGGCGAGGATCAGCGTGAAAATCGGCGTCGTGAAGTTGATCGCGGTGACCGTAACGATTGGAAGGGTGCGAAGCGCGAAATAGAAGCAGGCCATCGTGGCGATGGTAAAGGCGGCATGGACCGCGTGCGCGCGGAAGTCCGCGGACAGAATGGCGCGACGGTTCTTCGCGAAACAAAGCAACGGCAACAGCAAAAGGAAGGTCAGCCAGGCGCGCCCGGCCAGCATTTCGAGAGTGCCGACACCCTGGGCGGTCAGCGCCTTGACGGCCACGCCTATGATCGGAACGAAAACCGTGTTGGCGAGCATCGCGGCCGCCCCCAGGACCGGCCGTGCCTCGATGACTCCCGAGGCGCTGGTCATGGGCCTCGTCATGGGCTCCGTCGTGCCGGCTGGGGCCGCGCCGACGATCGCCCGCCACGCGGGAGGCGCGCGCGGGGACCCGCGGTGGATTCGTGGAAGACGCCGTCCGGTCGGTCTGGCCCGACAAGGCCTGCGCCGGCTCTCGCATCAGTCATCTGCGCGCTCCGTCACGGGGACCGGACCCTTGTGTTGAGCGTCGATGCTTGCGGCCTTCGTGCGGCTGCCCCCTCCGCATTGCGCGGGGGATCGAGGCTGTGGATGCCCCGTTTAGATCTGCCCGTCCGGTTCACAGTGGGTATGGGTGTTATGCAAATATCGTTTCCCGATGCGGATTTCAAATATCATTTTTAAGTTGTCTGATAGCGAAAATGGATCAATACTACCAAATTATGGGCGCTTCTGTGTCGAATTTGCCGGCTGGATGGCGATATGACGCGCGACGTTATGGCGATGGAGGATGGGCTGACCGATGTTGTTTCGGGCCGCCGTTTCGTCGCGGTGCTTGCCCGTGGCTTCGATATTCTTCGTGCCTTCCAGCCCGGCGGCGGGGCGCTGGGCAATCAGGAACTCTCCCATGCAACCGGTATTCCCAAGGCCACGGTATCGCGTCTGACCCATACGCTCGCCGAACTCGGTTATCTTCGGCACCTCAAAGCGGAGGGAAAGTACGAGCTTACCGAGGCGATCCTCGCGCTCGGCTATGCCGTTCTGTCGAACATCGTTGTGCGCCAGGTCGCCCACGATCCGATGATGGAGCTCGCGCTGCAGCACGACGTGTCGGTGGGGTTGGCGTCGCGCGACCGGCTTAGCCTGATCTTCGTTGACGTTTGCAGAAGCCGCCTCTTGTCGACTCTGCATCTTGAGGTGGGCTCGCGAATGCCCATGCCGACGACAGCCGTGGGCCGTGCCTTCCTGGCCGGCGTGCCCGACGACGAAAGGACATTCTACTTCGAACGTTTCGAAGAGCGGCTCGGACGCGATGAGTGGGCCGAATTGCGGCCCGGGGTCGAAGACGGGATCGCGCAAGTGCGCGATCGCGGATTTTGCTACGTCGAAGATGGGGGGCTCAAGGGTATGCGGGCCGTTGCGACGCCACTAGTGGCGAGCGACCGCAGTTCCGTCATGTCGATGATGTGTGGCGCACCCGCGTTTCGCATCGACCGCGACAAGCTCGAGAATGAACTGGGCCCCAGGCTGAGCCACCTATGCTCGGGTCTTGCGCCCAGTCTGCGGTGATAGGTGCGGAAGTGGCTGGGGCGATGACGGGGTGTGGTTCGGCTCTTCTTGAAGAAGCAACGCATTCGGGCGTCGAAGCCGTTCAGGCGCGAGACGCGGCGCATGGGCCGTGCGCCAACCCGGGATCTGTCCCATGACCGAAAGCACCCTGGCGGAGCACCTGATGACCGCCCTTCATCGGCGCGGCACGCGGCGCGTATACGGTGTACCCGGGGGAGGGTCGAGCCTTGACCTGATCGCCGCCGCCGAAGAACTCGGCATGACCTTCGTGCTGTCGCGCTGTGAGAACGCGGCGGTCATGATGGCCGCGGTCGATGCCGATATCTCGGGAGCTCCGGGCGCCGTGCTGACGACCAAGGGGCCGGGCTTGGCCCAGGCGATGAACGGTCTCGCGCACGCGGCGCTTGACCGTGCGCCGGTGGTTCTGGTCACCGACGGCTTCTCGGACGAACTTGCCGGTTACGTCACGCATCAGGTCTTCGATCAGGAGGCCATGAGCCGTCCCGTGGTCAAGGGATACAGCCGCCTTGAAGGCAGCGACGCCGCCAGCGAGATCGAGCGGCTCCTGGATTTGGCGACCGCGCCCCGCCGCGGTCCCGTGCACATCGAACTCACCGCTGCCGCCGCGCGGCGCACCGTTGCCGCCGCATCCGCCGCCGCGCTCCCGGACTTGCGGGCTCTGCCCGACCTGCAAGAAGCGCACGATTTGCTGTTACGGGCCAAACGGCCTGTCGTCGTCGCCGGGCTGGAGGCGCGTCATCGGGACGACACGCGCGCCGTGGTGACTTTCGTCGAGTCGCTCGTTTGTCCGGTCCTGACCACCTACAAGGCCAAGGGTGTCATCGCGGATAGCCATCCACAACGCGTGGGACTGTTCACGGGCGGAGCCGCCGAGGCCCCGACAGTCGATCGGGCCGACCTGATCGTTCTCATCGGCCTCGATCCCGTGGAGCTGATCCTGCAGCCCTGGCGCTACGACGCGCCGGTGCTGGACATCGCCGAGACGCGACACAGGCCGCACTACGTCGAACCGACGGCAGGCTGCTACGGGCCGCTCGCGCCCACGCTCGAAGCGCTTGCCAGTCGCAACCGCTCAAGCGATTGGGACCGGGACGAGATCTCCCGGTTGCGCGAGGACATGCGTGCGGCGATAGCTTTTCCGCCCGGCGCGCCCATCGACCCGCAGGTGGTCGTGGAGCGCGCCGCCGCCGTATTCGGTTCCGGGGCACGGATCGCCGTCGATGCCGGGGCGCATATGCTCAGCGCCACCGGCTTCTGGCCCGCGAAGCAACCGAACGATCTGCAGATCTCGAACGGGCTCGCGTCGATGGCCTTCGCGCTGCCCGCCGCGATTGCTGCGAGCCTTGCCGAGCCCGATCGGCGCGCCATCGCCTTTACCGGTGATGGCGGTCTCAAGATGTGCGTGGGCGAACTTGCCACCGCGGTCCAGTACGACGTTCCCATCACGGTGATCGTCTTCAATGACGGCGCTTTGACGATGATCGACCTGAAGCAACAGCGGAGAAAGATGAAGACCGCGGGCGTACGCTGGCCGCGCACCGATTTCGCGGCCATCGCGCGCGGTTTTGGCTGCGCCGCATGGCGCGTCGCCACGGCGGAAGACTACGAGGCCGCGCTCGCCGCCGCGCGTGAGACGAAGGGCCCGGCCTTGATCGACGTGGTGATAGACCCGGGCGGCTACGCCCAGCAACTCAGTGCAATGCGGGGCTAGGTGATGGGCAGGCCGACACTAAGCCCGCAAGGCGTCGAGCCGCGAGCGAGCGCCTTGGAGAAACATCGTCTGATCGTTACCGGCGAGAATGAAGTGCATGCCGAAGCCGATGTAGCGCCGCGCCATCTGCGCATCGGCGACTCCACCGAACCCGGCTACCTTGTCGTAGCGGCGGGCTGCTTCGGCGACCTTCTCCATGGCACCGACGACCTCCGGATCGCCGTAGGCGCTGGGCCTGCCCAGCTTGAAGGTGAGGTCCGAAGCCCCGACGAACAACACGTCGACTCCTTCGACGGCCGCGATCTCGTCGACCGATTCCAGAGCCGTGGGGCTTTCGATCATCACGACGCACAGGGTGACCGGATCGAGCCTTTCCGCCGCTTCGCGGAAGCTGATCGGACGGTAGCCGAGTTGCGGGACTATGCCCGGGACGGAGCGTTCGCCGCGTGGCGGAAACCGACATTGCCGTGCGACCGCAGCCGCGGTTTCGGGGTCGTCCACATGCGGGATGATGACGCCCATGGCCCCGTTGGACAGCACCCGGTGGATCGCAGGGGGCGAAGGATCCGCCATGCGCACAAGCGGCGTCACGCCCGCTTCTATCCCGGCCAGGGCCATCTGGCTGATCTGGTCAAAACTCAGCGGCCCGTGCTCAAGGTCGAGAAACATCCAGTCGTAGCCGGAGTCGCGCAGCATCGGGGCGATGTCCGGCGTACGGGCCAGCCGGCAACTCACCCCGAAACAGGGTCCTTCGGCGAGGCGCGCTTTGAGATCGCCAGTCATTGGGCAAGCTCCTTCACGCGCAAGTCAGTGAGGAGCATATGACCGGTCTTGTGTGTGATCATCAGGGGAAGTCGGGCCGCCATCGCGACGGCCTGCGGCGTCACGCCACACCCCCAGAATACCATTTCGTCCTCCGGTCCCACGACGGCCGGAGCGCCCCAGTCGACGGTGTCCGGATCGTCGATGCCGATTGCCCGGGGATCGCCGACATGCACCGGCCCACCATGGGTGGCGGGATAGCGGCTGGTCACCTCGATCACGCGTTCTACCTGGTGGCGGGGGATCGGGCGCATCGAAACGACCATGGGGCCTTCGAAGGGACCGGCCGCCGCGCACTGCAGTCCCGAGGTGTAGACCGCGACGCGCCCGCCGGGTCTCCCGAGGTGCGCGACATCGATGCCGTGGTCGAGGAGAATCTGGTCGAAGGAAAGCGAACATCCCATGGCGAAGGCAACGAGGTCATCGCGCCAAAGATCGCGAATATCCTCGGGTTCGGCCGCAAGCTCGCCATCGCGATAGACGCTGTATTCCGAAAGGTCCGTCCGCACATCGGAGCCGGGTGCGATCTGGCGAAACTCGGGGTCTCCGGTGTCGGTTACGTCGAGCAGCGGGCAGGGCTTGGGATTGCGGTGACAGAAGCGCATGAAGTCGAGCGCGTAAGCTTCCGGAACAATCGCGACGTTGGCCTGCACGAAGCCGCGAGCCAATCCGTGGGTCGTCGTGCGCCATTCGCCGGTGCGCACGGCTTCCCGCACGTCGCGGGCGCTGCCTGTTTCGAGCCTGTTTCGAGCATCTTTGACGTCTTGTTCGGCCATGCCGAATTCTCCGTTTTCGATACCGCCGGCTGGGCTGGTGCTCGCTCCGGCGGTGTCGCAAGAGCGTCGCTTTCGGGTGGGGGTGTGAGCGCTGTTTTACCGCTTCGGCGGCGGGTGCCTCCGTTCACGGGCCGATTCGACGCGATCATCGCGCCGCGCGCGCTAACAGAGGAGAGGAAACATGATTGACCGTATTGTCAAGAGCACACTTGCCCTTGTGCTCACAGCCGGTGCCGCCGTCGCGCAGGACTACCCGTCGGAGCCGATCACTCTGATCGTGCCATATTCTCCGGGTGGCAACGGCGATATTACATCACGGTTCGTCGCCGATCAGGCGAGCGATATCCTCGATGTCAACTTCGTCGTCGAGAACCGCGCGGGAGGCGGCGCCTTTATCGGCATCAACAGTTGCGCCAACGCCGATCCGGACGGCTACACGATCTGCTTCATCTCCACGAGCCCGATCACCGTCCGTCCACACGTGATCGATGCGCCCTACGACCCGATGAAGGACC
>JAKSDN010001145.1 GCA_022360075.1 Kiloniellales bacterium
ACGATTCAAGCCGCTCGGGCGTGCCGCGCGGACGCGGTGCGAGGGAGCAGTCGTGACGACGGTGCAGGAACCGACTTTGGCGAGCCCGGCCGCCGAGATCCCGCTGCGGGAGCGCCCGGCGGGCGAGCGCGCGGGCCGCAGTGGGCCGCTTACCTGGGTGGCGACGGTCACGGCCGCGCTGTTCCTGCTGCCGATTGTAAGCGTGCTGCTGAACCTGTTCCGTCCGAGCGAGGGCACCTGGGATCATCTGGTCGACACGGTGCTGCCGGGTTACGTGGTCAACACGCTCTGGCTCGCCGTGGGCGTCGGCCTGGGCGTGGTCCTGATCGGCACCTGTACCGCTTGGCTCATCACGATGTGCCGTTTCCCGGGCCGGCGGCTCTTCGAGTGGGCGCTGATCCTGCCTCTGGCGGTGCCCGCCTACGTCATGGCCTACACCTATACCGACTTCCTGCAGTTCGCCGGCCCGCTCCAGAGCCTGCTGCGCGAGGTGACCGGCTGGGGTCCGAGGGAGTACTGGTTTCCGCAGATCCGCTCGCTCGGCGGCGCGATGGCCATGTTGATCATGGTGCTCTACCCCTACGTCTACCTGCTGGCCCGCGCCGCCTTTCTGGAGCAGTCGGTCTGCGCCCTGGAGGTCAGCCGTACCTTGGGCTGCAACGCCTGGGCCAGCTTCTGGCGCGTGGCCCTGCCCGCCGCCAGGCCGGCGATCGCCGCCGGGACGGCCCTGGCCCTCATGGAGACGCTCGCGGACTACGGCACGGTCGCCTTTTTCGGCGTGCCGACCTTCACCACCGGGATCATCCGCGCCTGGAGCGCCTTCGGCGATCCCGTAGCGGCGGCCCAGCTTTCCGCCGGTTTGCTCGGCTTCGTCTTCATGATCCTGCTGCTCGAGCGCTGGAGCCGCGGCCAGGCGCGCTATCACCACACCTCGAACCGCTATCAGACTCTGCCGGGCTACAGGCTTCGCGGCGGCCGCGCGGTGCTGGCGATCGCGGCCTGCTTGCTGCCGCTGACCCTCGGCTTCCTTCTGCCCGCCGGCCTCCTCCTCGCCATGGCGATCGAGGCCGGCGACGCCCAGCTCGGGCCGCGTTACTTCCGCCTGGTCGGCAATAGCTTCACCCTGGCATCGATCACGGCGGTCTTGGCCGTCGCCATTGCCGTCGTCATGGCCTATGCGCAGCGCCTCAACCCCAGCCGCCTCGGCGCGCTGACCAATCGGCTCGCAGGTCTGGGCTACGCCATCCCCGGTACCGTCATCGCCGTCGGCGTCCTGATCCCGACCGCCGCCTTCGACAACAGCCTGGATGCCTGGATGCGCGCGCAGTTCGGGATCTCGACCGGCCTGCTCCTGACCGGTTCGATCGCCGCCCTGGTCTTCGCCTATCTCGTGCGCTTTTTGGCGGTTTCCCTGAACACGGTCGAGGCCAGCCTGGCCAAGGTCAAGCCCAGCATGGACGATGCCGCGCGCAGCCTCGGGCGCAAGCCCAGCGGAATCCTGGCCCGCGTCCACGTCCCGATCATTCGCGGCAGCCTGATGACCGCCGGGCTGATCGTGCTCGTCGATGTCATGAAGGAGCTGCCGGCGACCCTGGTGATGCGCCCCTTCAATTTCGACACGCTGGCGGTCCAGGCTTACAACCTGGCCTCCGACGAGCGCCTGACCGAGTCTTCGACGGCCTCCCTGACCATCGTGCTGGTCGGGGTCCTACCCCTTATCTTGTTATCGCGCGCGGTCCGTCGATCAAGGCCGGGTCAGGGCTCGCGCTGAGAGTCTGACTCGATTTGAACTTCGTAAGATCAAAGGGTGACCACACCTCACTTGTCATCACCGGGCTTGACCCGGTGATCCAGTGTGGCGCCTGGGCCAACGATGCCTGGATAGCCGGATCAAGTCCGGCAATGACAGGCGAGAAGGCGCCTTACTCCAAGCTCTTGTTCTGAAACGAACATTTTCGACGAGGCTCTCAGAGCCGACCGCGCGTCGAACGATACTGCGGGTCGTTGGCACGGCCCCCTCCGGCTCCGTGCGTGTCGAGCCCCTTTCCCCTCGTGCTGAGCTTGTCGAAGGATGAGGTGCAGGGCCTTCGGAACATCAAAAAAGGGGCGCTTCAGTGCAACACAAGATTTGAGATCGGCCGCCCCTGGCATCGTCCGTGGAGCGAAAAAGCTTGGGGCGGCCGCGTTTCCGCGCGACCGCCCCATCCACCACGAAATTCGGTGCTTCAGGCGTTACTTCCAGCCGACGCGATCCATAGCCTTCTGCGCATCGGGCTGGTTGTCGCCGTAGACGGCGACGTTGATCGGATCGACCTTGAACTCGCCCAAGGAAGCCAAGGGGCTGTTCGGCGGCACGCCATTGACGGCCGGGTACTCGTTGTTGCCGTCGGCG
>JAKSDN010000520.1 GCA_022360075.1 Kiloniellales bacterium
CAGCGAGTCTACGAACTGACCTTCGTGATACAGGGGCAGGCGCAAAGTGATCGTAGCCGGCCGGATCCGGCGGCGAGGGCGTTCGACGGAAGGAAACGAGTCAGATCATTCACTCGCTGGTATAAGAAACCTCCTCATTTGTCATTGCCCGACTTGATCCGGCAATCCAGGCATCGCAGCCCCGGGCGCCACTCTGGATCACCGGGTCAAGCCCGGTGATGACAAGTGAAGTAATCTGACTCTTTCATCTCGCAGGCTTCGCCTCGAGTCAGACTCTGAGAGTGTCCCCGGCTTACTCTTCCAACAACGCCGCCAGCTTCATCGCCAATCCCATCGAGCCATCGACCTTCAGCTTGCCCATGGTGTAGGCGAAGGTCGGGCTGAGCGTGCCGGCCATCAGCTTCTCCAGGTTCTCGAGCGAGAGCGCGATCGTGCAGTCGGCCTCGCCGGCTTCGTCGGACAGGCTGGGCGGCATGCTGGTCGCATCGACCATCAGGCTGCCGTCGTCGCCGAGGTCGAAGCGGACCTTGGCATTGAGGCCAGCGAACTCGGGCGCCTTGGCGCGTAGGGCTTCGGATACGGTCTCGAGGCTCATGGCTCGGTCTCACTCTGTTAGGCGTTCACGATCGCATCGCCGCGGGTCGGTGGGCCTTCCCCGGCTTTCGTTTGGGGATTCTTCGCCTCGACCTCCCGCTCGCGGCGCGCTTCCCGGGCGACCAGCTCGCGCTTCAGCGGCTTGCCGACCAATGTCTTCGGGATCTCGTCGAGGAACTCGATGCGGCGCGGCAGCTCGAAGGGCGCGACCTTGTCCTTGAGGAAGCGGCGCAGCTCGCCCGCGCGCAGCGTCTCGCCCTCGCGCAGCTTGACGAAGGCCTTGACGAGCTCGCCGTGGTGCCGGTCCGGCACGCCGCAGACGGCAGCCTCCTCGACTGCGGGATGGAGGAAGAGTGCCTCCTCGACCATGCGCGGGTAAACGTTGTAGCCGCCGGTGATGATCAGATCCTTGATCCGGTCCACCAGGTAGAGATAGCCGTCCTCGTCCAGGTAGCCGACATCGCCGGTGCGCAGACGGCCGTCGCGCAGCACCCAGCCGGTTTCCTCGTCCTGCGCCCAATAGCCCTGCATGACCTGCGGGCCGGAGATGCAAACCTCGCCCTTCTCGCCCAGGGGCACGGTCTTCGTCGGATCGTCCAGCGACAGGATCTCGACGACGGTGCCGGGAATCGGCAGGCCCGCGGAGCCCGGTTTCTCCGGGCCGACGAGCGGGTTGATCGTGCAGACCGGGCCCGCCTCGGTGAGGCCGTAGCCCTCGACCAGAACGCAGTCGGCCAGGCCTTCGAAGGTCCTCTTGATCTCCTGGGGCAGAGGCGCGCCGCCCGAGATGCAGTACTTCAGGCTCGAGAGGTCATACTTGTCGCGGTTCTTGTGACCGTTGATCGCCGAATAGATCGTCGGCACCCCGACGAACAGCGTCGGCTTGTCCCGATGGATCGACCGCAGGACCTCGCTCAGCCTGAAATGTGGCAGCAGCACGATCTCCGCGCCACTGCAAAGGCCGCAGTTCATGAGCACGGTCATGCCGAAGACGTGGAACAGCGGCAGGACGGCCAGGATCTTCTCTTCGCCCGCCTTGATCTCGCGCGACCAGAGCAGCGTCTGCAACGCGTTGGCGCAGAGGTTGCCGTGCGTGAGCATCGCCCCCTTGGGCAGACCGGTGGTCCCGCCGGTGTACTGCAGGACCGCGGGGTCGCGGTCCGGATCGATCGCGACCGGCGTGTAGTCGCCGTCGTTGGCGATCAGCTTTTCGAACCTTCTGTGCGATTCGTCCGCCGGGATGTCGGCGATTTCCTTGCGCCTGAAAACGGCGAATAGGGCCTTCGCGGGCAGCGGCAGAGCGGCGCTCATGCTGCAAACCACGATCTTCTCGAGGTCGCAGTCCTCGAGCCGGCCGGCGATCTTCGAGTAGAGGCCGTTGAGGTTCAGCGTCACCATGATCCGGACGCCCGAGTCCCTGATCTGATGAGCGATCTCCCGCTCGGCGTAGAGCGGGTTGAAGTTCACCACCGTCCCGCCGGCCTTGAGCACGGCGTAGAAGCAGATCACGAAGTAGGGCGAGTTGGGCAGGAACAGGCCGACCTTCATTCCTCGGGTCACGCCGAGGTCCTGTAAGCCCTTCGCCGCTTGCGCGACCAGCGTGCCGACCTCGCTGTAGCTATAGGTCTTGCCGAGGAAGCTGAGGCAGCGCCGCTCGGGGTAGGCGGTCACCGCGTCGTCGAGCAGGCCGTAAAGCGGCCTCGGCCGGGCATCGAAGCGCCAGCTCAGGCCCTCGGGATAGGAGGCCTCCCAGGGATAAGGGCCTTCTCGCGCCTGTTCGACGTCCGCGCCCAGGGCGCGCCGGAGTCGGGCGACGAGAGGGTCGATCAGCCTGCGCCAGAACGCCTCCCGCCGGTCGTCCGTGCGCGCCGGCGCCATCGCTCCCGCCGCCGAATAGAGACGGCCGCGTGCTTCGGCACCATTGGGCTCGATGAGCTCGGGTTCGATGCTGTTCATGACCCCGTCGCCGCAAAGATCTCCAGGGCCTCGCGGATCTCGCCTTCCGCTTGATAGATCGCCGCGGCGCCCGCCTCGATGGCCTCGGCGCCGCGATGGAAGTCTAGCAGGCCGACCTTGCCCAATTTTGGCAGAATGTTGACATCGGGCGGCTGGGCGGCGAGCCGGCTGCGGGTTACGCGATCCTGCACGATGCTCAGGGTCGAGGTGAGCACGTTCAGCAGGCCCGGCTGCGCGGCCTTGCCGTTGGCGGCCGCCG
>JAKSDN010000423.1 GCA_022360075.1 Kiloniellales bacterium
AGGCCCGGCCCGCGGTCGGCGACGACGACGACGACGGAGTCGGCCAGCGCATCCGCCTCGAAGGCCACCTCGCTGCCCCGCGGTGACGCCGCGCAGGCGTTGAGCAGCAGGTTCAACACCGCCTGGCGAATCGGGCCGGCGGGCAGATCGAGCGGCTCGCGCAGCGCGTTGCGCCAGAGGAGTGTCAGGCCGCGGCGCGCGATTTCCTGGCGCACGAGGAAGCGCAAGTCGTCCAGATCCGAGGGGTGCAGTACCCGCTCGGAGTCCCGGCTCTTGTAGGTGACCAGCGTGGCGCGCACCACGTCGCGGATGCCGACCAGACCGCGCTTCAGGATGGCCAGCGACGAGCGTCTCACCGTGGGATCGCTGTCGTGACGCTCGATCGTGTCGATGGCGTTGAACATGCCGCCGAGCGGGTTGTTGATCTCGTGCGCCATGCCGGAGGCGAGGCGCCCGAGGCTCGCCAGTTTCTCTTCCTCGGCGAGGCGCGACGCCAGCGCTTCTTTCTGATTGAGGGCCCTGACCATGGCGTTGTAGCGCCGGAACAAGCGGCCGAACTCGCTGTGCCGCGCGCCGACCTTGGCCTCGGGGATCGCTTCGATCTGACCGCCCCGGCCACGGTCCAGGTGATGGGCCAGCGTGCCGATGGGCCGGATCATTCGCCGCACCGCCAGGTAGCCGAAACCCGCGAAGGAGAGCGTCAGAACGGCGTTGGTCAGGACGAGCGTCACCAGGACCTCGCGGCGCTCGGCCAGCATGTCGCGGATGTCGATCTCCGCGTAGATCCAGCCGAGCGGCCGCTCCTGGTAGGAGAGCGCGCGGCGTATGAAGGCCCGGTCTTCGGACTCCTTCAGCACCAGGCTCGCGCCGCCGGGAAAGCCGCTTTCAAGCGACGCGGGCACCTGTTGCTGAGTCGGAAAGAGACGCGGGTCCGTGGCCGCGAGGATCGCACCGTCCGCCGTGGCGACGATCGTGTTGACGGCGCTCACGCCGACATAGCCGTGGCGCGTGCGGTCGAGCTGGTCGAAGACCTCCCAGATGTCGTCGCGCAGAACGTGGGGCAGGATCGAGGCGGAGAGGCCGTCGAGATAGGCCCCGGTCAACTCCTCCAGGTGCCGCTGTTGCGTCTCCGATAGGCGCTGCAGCACCTGGTTGGACAGGACGATGCTGACCGCAACCATCAGGGCCGCGACCATGAGAGGCGCCTTGATCGTGATCGGCCAGGCGCCGGCCCGTTCGAGCAGCCGGCTCATCCGAGCTTCCGCGCCAGCGCGTAGTTCTGGGCGATACCGTCGAAGAGGCCAGGCTCGCCCGCCGTAAAGCCGTCCAAGCGGAGCAGGCTCAGCACGTCGCGCCCGGCGGGGTCTTCGCCCATGCTCGTCAAGGCCTGCCCGATGGCCGCCGCGAGCGGGGTCTTGCCGAGCGTCCGGGAACAAGCGACCGGCGGGAAGCCGAGCCACTCGGACTTGCGCATGACACGGGTCCGCGTCGTCAGGGCCGGCTCGATCTCGGACATGACCTCCCAGACATAGCCGTCCACGCTGCCGCTCTCGGCCAGGCCGGAGGCTACGGCGCGCACGACGTTGCGGTGCGAGTAGGTGAAGAAGGTCTTGCGGAAGAAGCCGTTGGAGGCCTCGCCGCGCGCGGCCAGCGCCGCCTGCGTGACCAGATAGCCGGAGTTGCTGTCCGGGTCGGAGTAGGCGTGGATGTCGTCGCGCAGATCGAGGATGTCATCGGCGCCGCGGTCTCGGTCGACGATGAGATAGGACTGATAGAGCGGCTGACCCCGCCAGACCGGCACGGCCAGGAGGGACAGGCGCTCGCGGTACTGGATGTAGGGATAGCCGCAGATCCAGGCCGCATCGAGCTGGCCGGAGAGCAGCAGCGCGGTGATTTCCTGATAGGTCCGCCGCATGACCAGCGTGACGGGGCGCTGCAGCGCCGTCGACAGATAGGTGCGGAGCTGGGTCAGCAACTCGAGATCGGAGCTGAGAAAGACCGGCGTCAGCCCGAAGCGAACTTCAGCGTCGTCGGCCTGGAGTCGTCTCGGAAGGAGGGCGAAAGCCCCCGCGCCTGCGATGCCCGCGAGAATCTGCCGACGGTGAAATCCACGCGCGCCTGCCGCGAGCGGCGGCGCCCGGCCGGGCAAGCCCTGCCTCGGCATTGCGTTCTCCCCTGTTCGGCCCTGTTGAGACCGGGCCTTTCCGTTTCGAGGCGAGTCTACACCTTTGGCGGTACGGCCGACCAGCGGGCATCGGCGATCCTATTGAAGCGCCGAAACTGGCCTTTTTCGTCTGGTCCTAGCCGGCGAGCCGCTCCGCGCCCTATGCTGTGCCGGCGATCGATCGGAAGCGCGCGGCCGGCCCGCTTCGCATTCATCGCAACAGCTGGGCGGAGCGATGGTGAACGACCCCGATATCCAGAGCATCCTCGAAGAGCATCTGCACGATCCGAGCAGCAGCTTCAGCATCGGGTCATTCGGCGCGATCGCCGAGTTCCACCGCGATCTCGGCGAGCCCCTCGTCTTGGACGATCCCGCGCGGCTCACGATCGCCACGGCCCGCGGGGCGCTCCGGATCGAGTTGACCGAGGGTGTCCGGCCGCTCGCTTATGAGACGCTAAGCGGGCGGGCGGAGCGCTGGCAGCATGGCGTCGTGTTTTGCCTCCCCGAAGCCGAGTCCGCGTCACACGCCCGTGCGACGCTGACCGAGCTGGGTCCCGACATCGGCGCCGTTCGCCCGGATGACCGGGACGCGACTCTGTTCGATATGGGCCTTGCCGCGTGCAACGTGGACTTCTGTATCCGGACCGGGGACCCGGCGCTGCTTGCCCTGTTGCGAAAGGCCGTCGGCCGGCCCCTGCTCGAGCCGGGCAATCCGGCGATCGGCGCGATCCTCGAGGCGAGCCCGCATCGCGTCGCGATCTCGCGGCTCGGCCGGGCCGAGGTTTTTCAAGCCATCGGCAGGGAGGAGACTCCGGAGGGACCGCACACCCACGTCCTGCCGAAGTTCCTCAAGAGCGGGCGGACCCATTCGGCGAACATTCCCGTGCCGCGCGGCCTCCTGCCCTGCCTCAGCCTCTATCCCGCCAACCCACTGTTCGACGGCTTGGGCCGGGACCGGCCCTTCGACCTGGACAGCTACGCGCGCTTCCAGACGCTCCTCGACCGTTGGGGCCTGCCGGAATACCGCGAGGAGAAGGCGCGTGCCCTCGAAGCCGCGCGCCAAGGAATCGACCCGGCGGCCTACGACGCCGCCAAGACCCGCACGGGCCGAACGGCCTTGCGCGTCGCCTTGAGGCAGGCGCGGCAGCAGGACGGAGGCTGCCCCGTCCCGCCGAGCTGGTCTCGCTACTTCGATGCGCCAAAGCGCGGACAGCGCTCTGCCTGATCAATGCTGGCGGGCCTGGACCAGCACCGCCGTGATAGTCTCCTCGCCTAGGGCTTTGCAGGCCTCCAGGCGATGCAGGCCCTCGACGAGGACGTAGCGCTTGCCGTCGTGGCGCAGGTTGATCGGTGCCTGGAGCCCTTCCTCCATGATGCTCTCGGCCAGGCTCTCGACCTTGTCCGAATCCAGGGATGCCCGCCGCTTCACGGGGACGTAAACCTCGTCGATCTTGACCTCGAAGTCCTTCATGCGCGCAAAACACCGAAAGCCGGACTACCAATCGTTTCCATAGCATAAGCGATGCGGCCCTGCGCCAGCTATCGTCAGTTCCGGCGTTGAAAGACCGGCCCACGCGATGGCACAAGAGACCGGATCTCGCAGACGGGAGACTCCATGTCCGATCACGATGCCTACGATATCGTCGCGCGCGTGGCCGTGGAGGCGCTGGAGCGTTTCCACTATGCGGCGGCCCGCGCGGCCGGCGCCGATGAGCCCTCCGCCGAGGCGGTCACGCGGGCCCTGGTCGGCGCCTCCCTGCTCGGCGTCGATACCCACGGCGTGCGCCTGCTGCCGAATTACGTGACGGTGCTGGCCGACGGCCGGACCAAGGGCGCGCCCACGCTGCGTTTCGAGCGCAAGGCGCCGAGCGTCGGCCTGCTCGACGCCGACAACGGCCTCGGCCATCGCGCCGGCTATGCCGCCATCGAGCAGGGCATCGCGATCGCCGAGGAGACCGGGCTCGCCGCCATCAGCGTGATCAACACGAGCCACTACGGCCCGGCCGGCGCCTACGTCCTGGCGGCGGCGGAGCGCGGCTACATCGCGCTCTCTTGCTGCAATACCGACAAGATCGTCCTGCCCTTCGACGGCCTCAAGGCCTTCCACGGCACCAATCCCATCGCCGTCGCCGCGCCGGTGCCGGGCGAGCGGCCCTACCTGATCGACATGGCGACCAGCCCGATCCCTTGGAACCGCGTTTTTCAGTACGGCGCCCTCGGCCGGCCCGTGCCGTCCGATGTCGTCGTGGACGCCGACGCGGCGCCGACGCACGACGCGACCCAGGCGGTCGCCGCGCTGCCCTTCGGCGGCCCGGTCTACGGCTACAAGGGAGCGGCCCTGGGCAGTCTGGTCGAGATCTTCTGCGGCGCGCTGGGCGGTCGGAACTTCAGCTTCGAGATTCCCGACGATCTGGGCCCTGACTTCGCCGAGCCGCGCGGCCTCGGCCAGTTCTATCTGGTCATCAAGCCGGAGGCCTTTCTGTCGGCCGAGTTGTACGGGGCCGGGATCAAGCGCTATCTGGCCGGCCTGCGGAGCCAGCCGGCCCGCTCCGGCACCACGGTCATGGCGCCCGGCGACCGCGAGTGGGCGACCCGGGAGCGGCGCAGCGCCAAAGGCATTCCGATCGACCGGGCGGTTTGGGGACAGTTCGCCGAGATCGCCGAACGCTTCGGTCTGGCCAGCCTGGAGGCCTTGCCGGCGTGACACACTGGCTCTCCCTGATTTCGATTAAGGCTTCCCACACGGCCGCCGTGGTAACACCTAGCCGCGTTAAACTTGACTCCTGGAGAGAAGGTTCGTCATTGCGAGCGAAGCGAAGCAATCCAGACGGCCGCCACCCGAGCGGAGGCTCTGGATTGCCCAATGACGCCAGGGGCCGGCTGACGCCGGCTCGCAATGACGGCTCCGGCGTCGGTTCAATCCAATGCAGCTTGACCTAAATCGAGCCCCATGGAGATAAGGCCGGCCGAACCCGCGGAACGGGCCATTGCGGCCGAGCATGCCGCCGTTGCCTTCCGCGAGCTCCGCCACTGGCTCTCGCTGCAGGCTTACCGCGTCCTGGAGAAAGAAGTTCGCTCGGCCACCCAGCTCGCCGAGGGCGGCGAGCTGCTGCTCGCGGTCGAGGGCCGC
The DNA here is from genome assembly GCA_022360075.1 of Kiloniellales bacterium. The sequence continues at coordinate 5,295 of JAKSDN010000423.1, forward strand.
GAGGTCATCGGCTCGGTCGTCTACTTTCCGCCGGGCAGCGCCGGACACGGCCTCTACCCGCCGGACTGGGCCTTCATCCGCGCCCTGGCCGTAACACCGGGCCGCAGGCGCCAAGGCCTCGGCCGCGCGCTTCTGGAGGCTTGCCTCGAGCGGGCAGGGCAGGACGGCGCCCGCGCCCTCGGCGTTCAGATCAGCGAAGCCATGGTCGGCGCCCGCGGTCTCTTCGGCGCCCTCGGCTTTCAGCGGGTGCGCGAGGTCCTGAGCCGCGACGGCCTGCCGAACTCGATCTTCCGGCTTGATTTGGGGTGAGACCGAGGGACGTTGGTTTTGACCCTTGCCGCTCTCCATTTGATAGGCCCCATCCCCTCATGCTGAGCTTGTCGAAGTATGAGGATTGCTCGAAGCGATGGGCAAAGCCGGAGCGATCCAGAGCTTCGCTCGGTTCGTGTCCGAACCCTTCGACAAGCTCAGGATGAGGAGGCTGAGGTGTGCACACATCTTAGGGATGAGGAGAAGGGGGCGAATCCGAAGATCGGGGGGAGGCAACGCAAGGGTCGCGATCAGTGCCCCTCTAGCACGGCCTGATCGCTACGGAACCCGCTTCAGGCTTGCCGCCAATTCAGCGAACTGCGGCAGGTACTCGGCCGCGTGGGCAGCGCCGACCAGGCCCTGGATCAGGAAATAGCCGCTGCCGTTCAGGGCGACGAGCTGATAGACCCGCACCGCCACACCGCTGCGGGCGTCGCTTGCCTCGGCCGTCAGCTCGTAGGCCTCGAGCCCATCGACGGTCAGGGCACGCCCTTGGATATTGGCGACCCCGGTGACCTGCGCCGTCTGGGTCACGCGCCAGCGCGCGAAGGCCTCGACATCGTCGATCGGCGCATCGCCGAGGGAGGCGCCGACGACGGCCAAGGGCTCCTCGGGGCTCAGGCGCTCGTCCTTGCCCCCGGCGGTCAGCAGAACGGCGTTGGACATGCGGTCCGTGAACTTGAGGCCGGCGGTCTCGGTCACGCGGAAGGACAAGCCGTCGAACAGCCCGACCTGCAGGCTCGGGTCCCAACGGGCCGAGAGCAGCGCCTGCCGCATGGCATCGCCGTAGGAGTCGGCGACCGCCTGCGGAAAGGTGGCAACGAGCAGGACCGTGCGCTTGTCGTCGCCGAAGACCGCGAGCCACTTCTCGAACTGGACGTCTCCCGCCGCCTGACCCGCGTGGACCAGAACCGCCTCGCGGCCGGAGATCTCCGTCGCCTCGGCGGCGATCAGGGTCATGCCGCGGCTGGCGAGGCCCTCTTCGGTCATCGCCGCCTGCATCATGACCGCGGGCCCAGCGATCTCCGTCACCATGATCGAGGCGCCGCTCTCGGTGCGCTGAAAGCCCGGGAACTGCTCGGCGAACGTGAAGCCGGCCGGCGGCGCCATCGTCACCTGTGTGCCGGGCACACGCAGGTGCTCCGCCATCGCCGCCGGCGGGAGCGCGACCAGCGCGAGGAGCATTGGGAAGAACGCCGGCCAATACGGCGTGAGGCGACGGGCGCGCATGGGTGACCTCGGGCCTGGGGAACGGAGCACTCTGAGGTGGTAGCGGATGGTTGTGAAGGCCGCAACCTCGGTGGATGGCCAAAGACCACAGCAACCATCAACTTGCCGATGGTGCGAATAATTCCTACTTTCTACCCATCAAAGTGGAGGCCTCGATGGGTGAAAAGATCAGTATCTCCTTAACAAGTGAACACGCGAGCCTTATCCAGGACGCGGTGGCAAGTGGAGACTATGCCTCTTCGAGCGAGGTAGTTCGAGAGGCGCTGCGGGACTGGCGTGCGAAGCGTCTGCTCGGTCAGCTCTGGGACGAGGGGATAGCCAGCGGCCGCGCGGACCCGGACGAGACCATTGACGACATCAAAAGAGAAGCCCGCCGTCAGAGTAAGGCATGACCCGCAAGAGGCGGCTCTTCCGAAGCCGCCGCGCTCGACGGGACCTGATCGAGATCTGGCGCGACATCTGGCTCGATCATCCGGAAGCGGCCGACTCGCAGTTGGATCGGATCAACGAGTCTTGTTTCCGGCTCATTCGCCATCCCGAGATGGGACCTGCTCGCGACGATATCCGACCCGGACTGCGTCATCTCGTCGTGGGCCAATACTTGATCATGTATCGAGCCGTCGACGATGGTATCGAGGTCGTCCGCGTCATCCACGGGCGGCGCGATCTCTTCCACCTAAGGTGACGCCGCGACCGTCTCGCGCCTCACATCACCGCGCCGACCTGCCAGGGGATGAACTCGTGGTCGCCGAAGCCGAGCGCCTCGCTCTTGGTGGGGCTGCCGGAGGCGACCTCGAGCAGGCGGGTGAAGATGCGCTCGCCCATCTCGGCGATGGAAACGCCCTCGTCGACAACGGCGCCGCAGTTGATGTCCATGTCCTCGTCCATGCGCCGGTACATCGTCGTGTTGGTGGCGAGCTTGAGCGAGGGGGCGGGTTTGCAGCCGTAGACCGAGCCTCGGCCGGTGGTGAAGCAGACGACGTTGGCGCCGCTCGCCACCTGGCCGGTGATCGAGCAGGGGTCGTAGCCCGGCGAGTCCATGAACACGAAGCCCTTGGTGTCGATCGGCTCGGCGTAGCGGTAGACGCCGCAGAGGTTCGAGGTGCCGCCCTTGGCGGCCGCACCCAAGGATTTCTCCAGGATGGTGGTCAGGCCGCCGGCCTTGTTGCCGGGCGAGGGGTTGTTGTTCATCTCGCCGCCGTTGCGCGCGGTGTAGTCCTCCCACCACTTGATCCGGGCGATCAGCTTCTCG
>JAKSDN010000720.1 GCA_022360075.1 Kiloniellales bacterium
CGATTCCCAGGCGCCGCGCGCGGTGATGCCCATCTTCTTGTGGTCGTAGCCGGCCGAGCCGCCGGAGGCGAAGGCGTCGTCCAGCCAGTGGCCGTAGTCGATCGAGACGCCGTTGGCGATGTCGGAGAAGGTCGCCGTGCCCTTGTCGGCCGCGACCACGAGATAGGGGTCGTCGCCGTCGCGCCGCACCACCTGCTTGGGCGGGATGACTTTGTTGCCCTTGAGGTTGTCGGTCAGGTCGAGCAGGCCAGAGATGAAGGTCTTGTAGCAGGCGATGCCTTCGGCCTGGAAAGCGTCGCGGCCGGCATCGGCCGGCGGCGGCCGCTTGACCACGAAGCCGCCCTTCGAGCCGACCGGCACAATAACGGCGTTCTTGACCTGCTGCGCCTTGACCAGGCCGAGGATCTCGGTGCGGAAATCCTCGCGCCGGTCGGACCAGCGCAGGCCGCCGCGCGCGACCATGCCGAAACGCAGATGCACGCCCTCGGTCCGAGGGCTGTAGACGAAGATCTCGCGGAACGGCCGCGGCAGCGGCAGCTCCTCCAGATTGCGCGAGTCGAACTTCATCGAGACGTAGCTCTTCTCGCCGCCGCCCTGAGCCGCCTGGAAGAAGTTGGTCCGCAGGGTCGACTCGATGGCGTTCAGGAAGCGGCGGATAATGCGATCCTCGTCGAGGTTGCTGACCTCTTCGAGAAGCTGCTCGATGCGGATCTTCAGGCGCCGGGCGCGGCCCTCGTCGCCCTCGGCCGGATCGAAGCGGCTGAGGAACAGATCGACCAGATAGCGCGACAGCTTGGCGTTCTTCGCCAGGGTCTCTTCCATGTAGTCGTGGCTGAAGGGGATCGCGGCCTGGCGCAGATAACGGCTGTAGGCGCGCAGGACGATCACCTCGCGCGCGGTCAGGCCGGCATGCAGCACGAGCTTGTTGAAACCGTCGTCCTCCATCGCGCCACGCCAGACCCGATGGAAGGCATCGTGGAAAGCTTCGCGCACCTGATCCAGCGCGATCCCGACCCGGCCGACGGTCTCCATGCCGAAGTCATGAATCCAGACTTTGCGCCGGTCCTCGCCGCAGCGCACCTTGAAAGGCACCTCGCCGATCACCTTGAGGCCCATGTTCTCCAACATCGGCAGGATGTCGGACAGCGGCACCGGATGATCGAGCACGAAGGTCTTGAAGTGCAGCACGTGGCCCGGCGCGCCGGCCGGCCGGTAGAGATCCATGGCCAGATCGCCACTCTCGAGCGCCGCCTCGATGCAGGCGATGTCGGAGACCGCCTCGGCCTCGGTGAAGGCCTCCTGATAGGACAGCGGGAAGGCGCTGGTGTAGCGGTTGGCCTTCTTCCGTCCGCGCCGCTCGCCTTCGATCGTCATCAGGGCCTGCTCGAGCCGGTCGGTCCAGGAACGCGCCGCATCGACGAGCTGGGCTTCGAGCGCTGCGAGATCGACGGAGGGAATCTCGCCGCGCCGCGTCGCGAGCGTCACGTGGAGCCGGGCCAGAGGCGACTCCGACACGTGGGTGGCATAGGCGTCGATGTGGCCGTTGAAGGTCTCGGTCAGCATTTCCTGAAGCTTCAGGCGCAGGCGCGTGTCGAAGCGGTCGCGCGGCACGTAGACCATGGCCGAGACGAAGCGGTCGAAGGGATCGCGGCGCACGAAGAGCGCGAGGCGCTGGCGCTCCTGCAGATGGAGAACGCCCATCGCCGTCTCGGCGAGCTCCTCGTCCGACATCTGAAAAAGCTCGTCGCGCGGATAGGTTTCCAAGATATGCGCCAGCGCCTTGCCGTCGTGGCTCGCGGGCGCGAAGCCGGAGCGGGTGATGACCTCCTCGACCTTTTCGCGCAGCAGCGGGATCTGGCGCGGCGAGCGCGTATAGGCCACCGATGTGAAGAGACCAACGAAGAGCCGCTCTCCTGTGACATTGCCTTTCTTGTCGAAGGTCTTGACCGAGATCGTGTCCATGTGGACCGGCCGATGCACGGTCGTGCGCCGGTTCGACTTCGAGATGCGCAGCAGCTCCGGCTGCTGCAGGAAGTCGCGCACGTCCTCGGGCAGCTTGCCGAGCTTGCGCAGGCCGTCGAACACGCTGACGCTCTCGTCGCGCAGCACGCCAAGGCCGCTGTCCTTGTGGATGCGCGCAGTGGCCGCGCCGCCCTTGCCCTTGAAGCTGTACTCGCGGTAGCCGAGGTAGGTGAAGTGGTCGTCGTCGAGCCACTTCAGGAACTCGATGCCCTGGGCGATCTCGCGCGGCGCCAAGCGCGGCGGCGTGCTCTCCAGCTCAACGATCAGCTCGCGGCAGCGCTGCCGCATGGTGCGCCAGTCCTCGACCGAGGCGCGCACGTCCGCGAGCACGATGTCCAGGTCCACGCGGATCTGATCGAGCAGCTCCGGCGGCTGCTCGGTGATGTGCACCTGCATGACCGACTCGCGGGCCGCGTCTTCAGGGCCCTCGCCCGCCGGATGGATTGCGGTCAGGCGCCCGTTCTTGTCGCGCTTCACGTCGACGATCGGATGAATCACCAGCAGCACATGGCCCTCGTAGTGCTCCATCTGCGCGGTCACCGAGTCGACCAGGAAGGGCATGTCATCGTTGACGATCTCGATCACGGTGTGTGACGAGGTCCAGCCATGGCTTTCCGATTCGGGCGTGAAGACGCGAATCTTGGCCCGGTCCGCCGGGCGCACCTGCACGTAGCCCAGCAGCGCCGCAGCCGCGCCGGCGAGCTGCTCCGGCTTCTCTTCGAGTAGGTCGTCGGGCGGGACGTACGCGTAGAGTTGCTGGACAAAGCAAACCGCGTGATCCGCGCGGCGCCCCCGCAGTCCTTTGCGGACCCGCGCTGCGACCTTGTTGATGAGTTCCCGCTTTGCCCGCTCGGCCTTAATTGCCATGGCAACCCCTCCCAGAGTCATATGCTTGCCCAGGCCCGGCGCCTTTTTCCGAAGCTAACGCATTCCGCGCACAATGGGGAGGACAGGTTGTGTGAAATGCCCACTTTCGGGCCCGAAAAGACGCAAAGTCGGGGTTCTTGCCGCCCACCGCCGAATAACCGCTTGTTAACGCCAGCTCCGCAGAATTCCCAGCCGAGGCTCGTTCGCCGCCAAAGCCAGTGATGTTCTTCGTGGAGTGGTCGCCATGCTGATGGGCGATGTCCGCGCCGAAGGCGTGATACGTGGGATCGAACCGACGATCCGCGAAAGCCTGACGGCCGAGCAGGAGGCCGCGATCCGCGATGCCGTGCGCCGCAACCCTTGGGGCGAGCATCCGGTCGACATCCGCCTGAGCCTGCCCCTGCCTTGGCGGCGCTACTACGTGACCTTGGTGGCCGGCCCGGAAAAGCGGAACACGGCGCGCCGCCAAGCCGATCGCCGCAAGTACCCGATCCTGCGGCTCGGCAACATCTTCTTCTTCACCGCGATGACAGTTGCAGCCGGTCTGATGGCCGTCACGCTGCTCATGATGATCGGCGGCGTGCTGACCCCGTGAGGCAGGGCATCGTCCGTCGCCAAGACGGACGACCACGGCACCATCGAGCGATCGCGCGGATTTGGCTCTGATCCAAGGGTTTCTTGTCGAAATCTTAGCGCCGGCCGGGCTTACATAGTTGCCCGCCGCCAGCCTTTGGATGCAGCACATAGCCATGTTGGATCAAGCTCCGAACCTCGTCCCCGCCGAAGCCGAGCGGCCTTCGTCCCCCCAAGGAGAAAGCGACCCGAAAGGGAGCCCGCAGAGCGGGGGCGCCTGGTCCGCCGACCACCCGATCAACGTTCGCATGACCGTTCCGCTGCCGTTCGGCCGCTACTACCTGGCCGTCGTGGGCGGCAAGGAGCGGCGCGACGAGGCTCGGCTCGCGGCGGAGAGGCAACGCCATCCGCTCAACGCGGGCAGCAACGGCGTGTTCCTCTTCGTCGCCGGGCTGCTGGTCGGCTTCACGGCGCTCTCCCTGGCCCAGATCGCCGCCGCCTTCTTGACCTGACGTTCTGACACGCGCCGCCGCCGTCCGTCACTCGGCGGCCGAGCGCCCGTTGGAAGCCGCGCGGCGGATCACCTGGATCGGCTCCGGCACGTGCTTCAGGCTGACCAGGTTGCGCAGCTTCTCGATCAGGGCCTCGGACAGCACGTGCCCCTTGGCCAAGACCAACTGGCCGTTGGCCGTCTTGACGTCGGTGGCCAACTGGTCGCCGACGAGCAGGCTGTTCGTCGCCAGCGCGAGCACCTGCCCCTCTTCGGCGGTGTCGCTCCTGACCCTGAGCAGCTTGCGCCGCGCGCGCACCGCTCCGAGCAATTTCGGATCGTAGGCGCCGACGTCCTTGGCCAGCGTCTCGAAGGCCTGGTCCGAGATCTGATAGCCCGAGCAATAGTCGTGCAGGTCGGCCAGGATCTTCAACAGCCTCGCGCCGACCGGGATCTTCTCGCCGGCCAGATCGTCCTCGGGAAAGCCGCCGCCATCGAAGCGCTTGGCCTGGTAGCGCACGATCTCGGCGACTGCCTTCAGCCGCGGGATGTTGGCGATCAGCCCGCGGCTGATCTCGGGCACGCGCTCGAACATCGCCTGCCCGGCCTCGGAGATCTCCTCGCCCGCGCGCAGGCGGGTGCGCACCTCGGCCGGAATCGTCACCTCACCGAGCCGCGCGAGCATGCTGCCCATCTCGATCGACCAGGGCAGCGGCAGCTTCATGTCGCGGGCGATCGCCCGCGACCAGGCGCGCAAGGTGGAGGCTCGCCCGAAAGCTTCCTCGTCAACGATCGACAGGACATCGATCAGAACTTTCACGCTGCCGGCCAGCGTCTTTTCGAGCAGCTCCTTTTCCGCCGTGACCAGGCGGTGGTGCTCGAGGCTCGCCTCGATCGCATGGGCGAACGCGACGGGCTCGATCGGCTTGGTCAGGAAGCGGAAGACATGCCCATCGTTGACCGCGTCCATGGCGGTCTTCTGATCGGCATTGCCGGTCAGCATCATGCGGATGGTATTCGGCGCGATCTCCCTGACCCGTTTGAGGAGCTGCACGCCGTTGATCTCCGGCATGTTCATGTCGCTGACGATCGTCGCGAAGGGCCCCTCGTCGTCCAGCTTCGCCAGGGCCTCTTGGGCGCCGAGCGCGACGGTGATGTCGAAGCGCTTGCGGAGCTGCCGGCGGTAGGCGTCGAGCACGTTCTGCTCGTCGTCCACCAGAAGGATCTTCTGGCTCATGGCGCCGGATCCGTATCGAGGGCATCGGCCAAGGCGCGAAGACGGGCCGGTGCCTCGGCTCCGCCGAGCCCTGCCAGCGTGCGGGTGACGCTCGCGCCGCCGCCGAAATCCGCTGCGACACTCGGTGCCACGGGGGACAGAAGCTGCCTGGCGATCCAGATGATCGCGCCGCCATCCGCCTTCTGGAAGGCTTCGCTCTCGGGCCGGTCCAAATGCCGCACGAGCTCGGCGACCTCTGGCGCGAAGCCCCAGAGGCCGAGCAGCGCCGCCCCGACCTCGGCCTGGTCGGTCTCGAGACCGTCGGCCTCGAAGCCGAGCAGATCGTCCAGGCCCGATCGCGGATCGAGCGAGCCATAGAGCACGGGGCGCAGATCCATCAGCGCGAGACGGCCGACCTCGGCAAACAGGGCCGCGCACCAAACCCGACCGGCCGCTCGAGACGGGAGCCCGAGTTCCTCGGCGATAGCGAAGGCCAGCCGCGCGCAACGGCCCGAGCGCTGTCCGAGCGCCTCGATCAGGCCCAGCACAGAACTATCGGCCGGGCAGGCCCGGAATACACCGGCATCCTCCGCCAAGGCGGCAAGCGTGCCTGTGCCCAGAACCTGCACGACCTCGCTCGCCGTCGCTACGGCACTGTCCACCGCGAAGAACGAGGAATTGGTCAGCTTCAG
>JAKSDN010000683.1 GCA_022360075.1 Kiloniellales bacterium
GAAACGACGCCGTTCTGGCCTGTAAGGGGCTGGTAGAGGCCGAAGGGGAGACCATGGTGGTATCCCCATTGCGCAGATGAGCCGCTCCCCACCCTCAAGCGTCCCGCACTACGCGCGTGGGCTATTCTGACGCCTCGACCGCTTCGGGCCCCGTATCGATCAGCCGTTGCCAATAGGCCTCAGCTCGCTCTCGCCAGATTGTCTCGACCGCAGAAAGCCTGACCGTGGCAATGTCAGCCGCGGCGGCCAGGTCCTCGATCAGCTGCTCAGTGTCTCGGGAGAGGCCTAGGAGGTCATCGACGGCGGGCCTATCAAGATTGGGCCATTCGCTCATACTGGTGTGGGCAAGGGCCTTACTGCGGTACTCGCTCAGCCGTTTGCTCCGATTGTCCTTGCGGAGTTCCCGCATCATCTTTGTCGTGCGCTCGATAGCCTTGATCGACGATGGGGAGAGCATGGCAGTTCTTGCAGTGGGCGTCAGTAGGCCACTCAAGGTGACCAGGCTGTCGGCGCCGGGGGAGGAGTCATGCATGCGCATCATTGTGAACAGCCACCTCTGAAGCATCGCCGACCGGATCAGGATTGGCATATGGCCCTTTCCTTCCTCAAAGGCGGCGACCGCTTCAGCCGTGTTGCCGGCCTCGAAGAAGACCCGGCAGCCGATGGCGTCTTCGATGTCAATTCGGAGCCGGCGGATGATCCCGCGAGCTCGCTCGATGTCTGCTTGGTCTTCCATGGCGGCCTTGTAGCACGGGACGGTGCGAGCTGGGGCTACGGCCACCCCGACGGCCCAGCCTATCGCGAATTTAAGGTCATTGAGCCGGGAGCGACTAGACCCGCTCGTCAGCTTTCGGTTGAATGACGTGCATGAAAACCGACGGCAAAGGACCAAGTCGATTGGGATCACTACGCCTTATGCTCCTGCGGTCCGGGACTTGATCGGCAGAGCCTTGGAAGCGGCGCGACCTGCAGACGGATCTGCGCAACTACACGTACCCGCTCGCGACCTGGCCGATGTGGAGGATCTGACGGATCTGGAAGCCGTTTGAGCCAGATCAGGCCGTGACCCTTGGTATGCACGGTTACGTTGCACAGGTGACCGCAGCAGAGATAGCATCGACGAGGAAACGACGCTGGCGGCGGGGGTCGGGTGAACCTCTTCTTGAGCTACAACTCGCAGGATGCGCCGACCGCAGCGTCCCTGGCCGCGGCGCTCGAGACCGCCGACTCTGATCTGCGCGTCTACTTCGCGCCAAAGAGCCTGCGGCTCGGAACGTTCTGGTTGCCCGATCTCGGTGAGGCGCTGGAACGCGCGGACGCCTTCCTCTTTCTGTTCGGCAAGGCCGTCGGCCGCTGGCAGCGGCTGGAGTACTACGAGGCCTTGGACCGCATGGCCGACGGGGTGGGCCTGCAGCTGATCTCCGTCATCACCGTGCCCGGTCACGCGCCCGGTCTGCCGCTGTTCAGCCAGCTGCAGTGGATCGAAGCGCCCGATCCCTGCAAGCCCCCGGTCGTCGCGGAGATCGTGCAGGGCTTGTCGGAGCCCGGGGCCCCGCAGCGCAAGCCCTGGCAGCTGGTCAATCCTTTTCGCGGACTGGAACGGATGCGCGAAGAGGACGCGGCCTTCTTCTTCGGTCGTAACGCGCTCGTCGGATCGGTGCTGAAACAGCTCCAGCGCAACCCGCCGAAAGTCCAGGTCCTGGTCGGCAATTCCGGCGTCGGCAAGTCGTCGATCGTCGACGCCGGCGTCTTCGGTGCCCTGCATAGCCAGCTCTGGCCGGGCGCCGGCCACGCCGACTGGCCGCACCAGTTGCGCGACAGCCGGCGTTGGCTCCGGCTCAGCTTCAAGCCCGGCGAAGATCCGCTCGCCGCCCTGGCGGACGCCTGCCTGAAGGACCACATCGCCTCGACGGCGGAACGCGGCAGCGAGACGTTGGGCTGGGTCCGAAACTTCCGCAAGGGCAGCAGCTTCGGCGATCTCTGGCGCATCTTGGAGTCCAAATACCGCGATGCGGACCTGGAGCCGCCCACCCGCCTGGTCCTCAGCATCGATCAGGGCGAGGAACTCTACTCTCGCGCGCGGGTGAAGACGCCGGAGGACGCCAAGCGTTTCTCGGAGATCATCGCGCAGGCGGCCGAAGACGACCGGGTGACGGTGCTGATGAGCCTGCGCTCGGATCACTACGGCCACCTGCAGGACGACACGGCGCTGGCCAGGGCCTGCGATCGGATCGACGTGCTGCCGCTCGACGAAGCGCAGCTGGCCGAGGTCGTCGGCAGCCCGGCCGAGGCGCTCGAGGCGACCTTCGAGGACGACGCCCTGCGCGACCGCATCGTCGAGGCCGCCAAGGACCAGCCGGGCGGCCTTCCGGTCCTCTCCTACCTGCTGAGGGACATGTGGTCCGCCATGCAGCAGGCCGACGACGGCGTCCTGCGCTGGCAGCGCGAGGTGATCGACATCGCCGGACCTCTGGTCAAGCGCGCCGACGACTTCCTGGCGGCGCACGAGGACCGGGAGACGCACGTGAAGTGGCTCTTCTGCCTGCGCCTGGTGCACGTCCCGCAGACCGGCGAGCCGGTCCGCCGCCGCGCGCTCATGAAGGACTTGACCCCGGAAGAGCGGCAGCTCGCCTACGAGCTCGCCGAGGAGGCCTTCCGCCTGGTCACCACGGGCGAGGACCGCGACGGCGCGGCGACGGTCGAGCTGGCGCACGAGACCTTGACCACAAATTGGCCGCGGCTGGCCGCCTGGCTGACGGAAGAGCACGACTTCCTGGTCTGGCGCGGCCGCGTGGAAGCGGATCAGCTTCGGTGGATCGATGCGGCGCGCTCGAGCGAGGCTCTGCTGACGGGGATCTCGCTGCGGGAGGCGGAACGCTGGCTGGAAACGCACGCGGCCCGAATCACCGACGACGACACGAAGTTTATCGAGGCGAGCACGAGTCATCGTGATGCGGAACGAAATCGGGCGGAGGAGCAGGAGCGACAGTTGCGGGAGGAGCAGCTGCTACGCGAGAAGCTGGCCCGCGAGAAAGCCGAGCAGGAGCAACGGCTGAAGGAGGAACAGCTGGCCAACGAACGGCTGGCTCGCGAGAAGGCGGAGCAGGAGCAGCGGCTTAAAGAGGAGCAGTTGGCGAAAGAACGCCTCGCCCGGGAGAAGGCGGAACGGGAAGCGCAGACTGCAGCGGCGGCGGCGCGACGAACGGTCCGGCGAACCCGAGTCGCCGTGGTTCTCGGCGTCCTGGCCGTCCTTCTGTCACCCGTCGCGGAAAGCGTGTACTGGGCATGGTCTTACGGAATTCCCCCGGAACTCGAGGTCGCGAAGACGCGGTGGGCCTACCTTCTCGGCATGCAGGGACACACGATGGTCATGGGTCCCGAGGGGTCGTTCATGATGGGTAGCAAAGAGGAGGAGGGAAACGAAACCGAGAAACCGGAACACAAGGTCACGTTCGAGCAATCGTTCCGGCTCTCTGCGACCGAGGTCACTTTCGCTCAGTACGATCCTTTCGCTGCAGCGACCGGGCGTGAGCCACCGCACGACGAAGGCTGGGGGCGCGGCAAGCGGCCGGTCATCAACGTCAGCTGGGAAGATGCCCAGGCCTATGTGCGCTGGCTCAGCGCGAAGACGGACCAAAGCTGCAGGCTGCCGACCGAGGCCGAGTGGGAGTATGCCTGCCGCGCCGGAACAACGACCCGCTACGCTTTCGGCGACGAGATTGCAGAGGAGGATGCGAACTTCGGTGGCAATGTCGGAAATACGACCGAGGTCGGGGCCTACCACGCAAACGACTGGGGTCTGCACGACATGCACGGAAACGTCTGGGAATGGGTCGAGGACTGCTGGCACGATAGTTATGAAGGAGCGCCAGACGACGGCCAGGCATGGCTCGAGGATAACGGCGGTGACTGCGAGACCCGTGTGCTTCGGGGCGGGTCCTGGGGCTACGTTCAGGGCAGCGCCCGCTGCGCCTTCCGCGTCAGGCTCAACCCGAACGACCGCTTCGACGGCCTCGGTTTTCGAGTGTTGTGTTCGTCCCCCATCGTTGATCGCTGATATCTGGAGCGCCGCGCGAGCGGCGCAAACGGCGCGCAGCGCCGTTCTCGCGGTTATTTCGGGGCATGCGCCTGTATATTGCCGACTTCGCTGCCGACCCGATCCGGCGCTCGCATGGCGACCGTCTGCCATCCGAAGTATAATCCGAGTCGCCGGTGCAAGAGCCGGTGGGGCCGCCCGTTGGTTCGTCTCCGTGTGCTTCGGGGCGGGTCCTGGAACAACAATCAGGACAACGCCCGCTGCGCCAACCGAAACAGGAACAACCCGAACAACCGCAACAACAACATCGGTTTTCGAGTGTTGTGTTCGTCCCACGTCTTTCCGCTCCTTCCAGGGCCCGGCGCCTTCCGGCGCCGGCTGGGTGCGCGAGGTCTGCCGTGCGGGCCGGGCGCGCTTCCGGCATTGTCCGCCGACCACGGTTTGCGGGCCGAGGCGAGGAAGGAAAGATGGCGCGGGCGCGTCCCGTCCGCACGGCTCGGCGTCGCCGGGCCGTCGGGCGCATACAAAACAGGGGCGCCGGCCGGACACCGCTCCCCCGGCGCCCGCCTCTTTCGCGCGGCAACACCACGGCGTTCCGCCGGCTCAGGCCTTCTCGGACCGGAGCCAGCCGCCGAGCAGACGCCCGATCTCGGCCACCATGCCGCCCACATGCTCGTACTGCCCGTCGCTCAGCCAGCGCCAGCGGTGGGCGAGGCGAAGGTATACGCGCAGGCGCCCGAGCGCCGCATCAGCGTTGCGCAGGGCCGACACCCGCGCTCGCCCCCCGCGTGCCTCCGCGGCGACGAGGGCCTCCTGCAGGTCCAGGGCGGCGTCCATCAGGCGCTGGGTGACGGTGGACCGGTAGGCCCGCGGGAAGCGCTCCGACTTGGGCAGCAGCCATTCGAGCAGATCGAAGGTCCGCGAGAAGATCACCATGCTCTGGTCCATGTTCGGGCTCCGGTTCGAGTTCGTTGCCCCGCGGCGCAGCGGCCGGGTGCGATGATAAGCCCCGCTTTCCTTCACCTGTGCTCCTGGGAGAACTTGGTTCTCGCCTGGCGCAAGGCGGCGCGCGGAAAGCGCGGCACGGCGAGCGTCGCCCGTTTCGAGTACCGCGCGGAAGAAAACCTGGCCGAGCTGCGCGACCAGCTGCTCGCGGGGACATACCGTCCGGGCGCCTACGTCCACTTCCACATCAAGGAGCCGAAGCGGCGCAAGATCAGCGCTGCCCCGTTCCGGGATCGCGTGGTCCACCACGCGCTCTGCAACCTGATCGAGCCCCGCTTCGAGAGGATCTTCACGCCCGACAGCTACGCCAACCGGCTGGGCAAGGGCACGCACAAAGCCATAGAGCGGCTACAGGGTCTCGCTCGCCGTCACCGCTACGTCCTGCGGGCCGACATCGTGCAGCACTTCGCTTCCATCGACCACGAGATCCTGCTCGCCACCCTCGGCCGCCGGATCCCGGAGCCGGACGTCATGCGGCTGGTGGAGGCGATCGCCGCAAGCGGCCGCGGCGTGCTCGACGAGGAGTACCGCTACGTGCACTTTCCCGGCGACGACCTGCTGGCGATCTGCCGGCCGCGGGGCCTGCCGATCGGTAACCTCACCTCGCAATTCTGGTCCAACTGCTACCTGCACCCCTTCGACGAATTCGTGAAGCGCGGGCTGGGCTGCCGCGCCTATCTGCGCTACGTCGACGACTTCGCCCTATTCGGCGACAGCAAGCGCCAGCTCTGGGCCTGGAAGGCGGCGATCGTCGAGAGGCTCGCGCGGCTGCGGCTGGTCATCCATGAGACGCGGGCCCAGGTGCAGCCGGTCGGCGCCGGCATCCCCTGGCTCGGCTTCGTCGTGTTCCCGAACCACCGCCTGGTCAAGGCGCGGAAGTTGCGCAACACCCACCGTCGGCTGCGCTCGCGCCTGGCCGCCTATCACGCCGGCGAGATCAGCTTCGCCGAGCTCGACGCCAGCATCGGCGGCTGGATCGCCCATGTCGCCCACGCCGACACCTGGGGCCTGCGCGGACATGTGCTCGACACACTGCCGATCCGCCCGGCCGAGCACCGCCGGGCGATCGCCGCTCGGCAGGGCGAGGTCGGAGCCTACGAAGGCCGGACTTGGCGCTGAAAAGAACTGAAGACGGCGCTGCGCGCCGTTTGCGCCGCTCGCGCGGCGCTCCAGAGATCAGCGGTCAAGGATGGGGGACGAACACAACACTCGAAAACCGATGAAGTTGAAGCGGCCGCTCGGGTTGAGCCTGTCCCGGAGGGCGCAGCGGGCGAAGCCCTGAACGAGGCTCCAGGACCCGCCCCGAAGCACACGGGGAGGAGTGGGATCTCCGTCGTCCTCGGCATGATCGCGACCAGAGTACGCGGTCGAGCACCACTCCAAGACGTTGCCCGCCAGATCATCGAGGTCCAGTTGGGCCTGGCGGGACCGGGGGAAAAGGCCGACCACGGAGGTAACGTGCAGCCTGGCCTCCCAGGTATTGCAGATCCCGTCCTCCCACCTACCGCACCAGGGGTACTCGCAGCCCTCCGGGCCTCGGGCAGCGGCCTCCCATTTCTCTTCGCGCGGCAGGTGGCCACCCGCCCAGGCGCAGCAGGCCTCAGCCTCCCAGAAGCTGACGCCGACCACCGGCTGGTTGGGGCCGTTCCAGCGCCGGTCGCGCCAGAGCCTTGGCTCTGTCACCCCTTGCCGTTGCTGCCTGTCCCAGCCGGCCTTGGACCACCATTGCCGGTCGCGATAGCCGCCGTCCTCCACGAATGCGAGGTACTGGCCGTTGGTGACGGGGTAGCGGCCGATGCGGAAGGGTTCCCCGATCTCGACCGTCTCCCCTTCCTCGCCGTAGGGATAGGTGCCGGCGGGAACCTCGACGTAGGCGCGCGAATCGCGCAGATCGAAGATTCGCGGGTCGCCCAGCCGGCCCAGGCAAAGACCCAGCGCCTGCCGGGCCTGCACCTCGATCTCGTCCTCAATGGCGTCCAGGCTCAGCCGGCGGTAGCTCTCGGCCAGGATCTCGGGCACGCGGTAGCCCTTGGCCAGGCAGAGTTCGAGGGCCTCGGCGATAAACGCCGCGGTGGCAGGGTTGGCATGGACCGTGCCACGATCCTGGCGTTCGATCAGCCGCTTGAGCAGCTTCAAGCCCCACTCGGGGTCCCTGTTGAATATCTGGGCGGCGAAGAGGAACAACAGCGTCGGGCGCCACTCCGCAACCGGACCCCGCTCGAGGAAGACCTGCTCAAGGTCGTCGCTGGTGCGGACAATGCGCTGGGCGGCCAGAAATTCCTGGAAACTCAGGTGATAGAAACCGGCTCGCTCGTTCGGCCTCGGGAGCAGCAGGCCGGAGCGGGTCAACAGCTCCTCGCGCCGGACCGCCGCCTCGACCTCGCCGCTCTCGAAGGCCGGGTTCACCTCGGCGAAATGAGCGATCAGCCGTTCCATCTCGATCCAGCTGATCTCGGCGGCCGGGGTCTCGCGCGTCTCCTGCCCGGGGGCGCCCGTGTGCATGCCGTAGGCGATCGCCTCCAGACGCCGCAGAATCGGCTCGCGCTCACGCGCGTCGCCCGGATAACGGCTGTGCAGCACGCCGTCGACGATGCTTTTGTAGAGCTCGTAGCGGTCCTCGGGCAGCCGCCCGCCCTTGTCGTAGAGGACGCAGATCGCAGTCAAGAGCATCGGATTCTCGGTCAGCGGGGAGAGGTCCTCCCGGCCGTACATGGCCTCGAGCAGGCTTTCTCCCAGTTCCGGCCTACCGAGCGTGTGGAACCAACGGGTGACGAAGAGGTGTTGGAGCGACTCCGGCAGCGGCTCGAGCGGGGCGCGCGCCAGGCCGAGGCGAGCGAGGTCGGCGTCCTTCAGCCCGTAGGGGCGGCTGGTGAGCAGGATGCGGTTGCCCGCTTCCTCCCATGCTGGCAGGGCGTCGCTCAGACCGCTCAGCAGCAGCGCGCGGGGATGGACGGTGACGCCCTCCCGCGCTTCCGACACGGCGACCTCGTCCACGCCATCGAGCAACAGGAAGGCAGTGCCGGCTGCGAGGTGGTCCTTCGCCAGTTCGCCACTCAGGCCCGGCGGCGGCGAGCGGTCGATCCAGATAGCGAGCGCCCGCTCCAGATCACCACGCCGCCAAGTGCGACGGCGTCGGCCGCAGTCCATGTCTTCGGCGAAGTCTCTGAGCGGTACCAACAGCGGCAGACGCGCGCGCAGTTCCATCGGCACCGGCTCCCGGTATTCCTCCGGGGCCGGGACCGGATGGGAGGCCGCAGCGCCCGGTATGCTTTGCAAGGCCGCCCAGCGGCAGAAGGTGGACTTGCCCGAGCCGGCCGGTGCGGGGATGTAGAGGGAGCGCTCGTCGATCCGCTGCAGGAGAGGCGTCGGCTGCCGCTCTTCTACTTCCTCGCCGGGTTGTCGTGCGGTCTCCTCCGGAGCCACGGCGGGCGCCTCCGGCTGGGTCAGCGCCGGCACGTAGACATGGCTCAGGGTCAGGGCATGGCTCTGCTGGACGTCCTGACCCAAGAGCTCGACGCTTACGCAGCGCGTCGCCAGCCAAGCGAGGTAATCGCTCGGAATCTCAGGGGATCCTGATCGTCGGGCGCCGCGGCCGGACCGCCGTGCTCCGAGCTTGAAATCGGCGTGACCCTCGGGGCAGCCCGGCTGGTTGCGGTCGGCGGTCCATTCACTGTGGAGCCAGGCGCGAAACAGGACGCGGACGCGTTTGTCCGTGGGGGAGAGCTCGATCCACTGGAACGCATTCGGGTATTCGCTGTCCTCGTAGACACAGCCGGCCGCCAGCTCCAGGCAGGAACGGGACGGGTCCGGCCGGACCACGCGCTCTGAAAGGGGTTCGTGGAGGTGGCCACGCAGCAGCAAATCGCAGTGTTGGTGGACGGACGAGCGGGCCGCACGGTGGTCGAACTCCGCCAAGTAGTCCCAAGGGTGGTGCATCAGGGCAATGCGCCAATCGGCGCCTTCGGCCTCCTCGGACATCACCGACTGGGTGAGCTGATAGCGGCCGAGCAGCAGACTTCCACGGTCCTTATCGCCGCATGACATCCAGGCACTGTCCAGGCCGGCGAAATGCAGGCGGGTGCCCCGTAACTCGATTGTGCGCTGCCACCAGGGCAGCGGCTGCCGTTTACCGTACCAATCGGCAACGAACTTCATGTAGCCGGCGTGGCGCCGGAGCATGTTGCGACGGTCGTCTTTGTCGCTGAGCAGTTCGGCGATCTCGTCCTGGCTGCGCGCTCTCAGCAGCCCGTCCTGCATCGAGCGGACACCCCGACTTACCTTGCTGCGGTCGACGTCATGGTTGCCGGGCACGAGCAACAGAAGATCGCGCGGCAGAACGTCAGCTAGAGCCGGCCAGAGCTGGTCCTCGAGCCACTCCCGGGCCAGCGCGTACTCCTTGGAGCTTCCGGAGTATGCCAGGTCGCCGGTGATTGCCACGAGGTCGGGCGCCAGCCCCTCGTCCTCGACCTCTTTCTTGATGAAACGGGTCAAGGCTCGCAGCACAGCGTCGGCGTCCCAGCTCTTCTCTTCTCTGAAGTGAATATCGGAGAAGTGGAGGATGCGAATTGGCTGATCGGTGTGGCTGCTTGCCATTCAGCTGCAAGGCTCCCAAGAGGCTCCAGGCTGAAGCGTGACCTGGCACCTATGATTGGAGAACCTAGCGCTCGAGTCTACTCGCGCGTGCCGTCGGACGCCTCGTCATCCCGAAAAGTGGAAGCCCGAGACGATTGAGCCGACTAGACCGCCCGGCGGCCGCTCTGGAATACCGATGCGCAGTCGGGCCAGTAGGTCCTAGACCTGGTCCCAGAGCTCGCTCTCGGAGTTCACGGCTTGAGTGTAGCGAACCGCGTCGGCGCACAGGCTTCGAAACGAAGCCTGCTGGTCACTTACTGGTCACTTTAGCGCGATGGCCGCGAAGCGAAACTTCGATAAACATCTGATATTATTGGTGAGCCCGGCAGGATTCGAACCTGCGACCCACTGATTAAAAGTCAGTTGCTCTACCAACTGAGCTACGGGCCCATCCGGAGGGCGGCGCTTGGCCGCGGCGGGAAGATAGGC
>JAKSDN010000017.1 GCA_022360075.1 Kiloniellales bacterium
GCCCGAGCGGGTCTTCGTGCCCGACGACATCGCGCTCGCCATCATTCAGCGCTGCGACGGCGAGGCCTCGGTCACGGCCATCGTCGACGCCCTGGTCGAGGCCTACAATGCGCCGCGCGAGGTCATCGCCAAGGACGTGGCAAACTTGCTTCAGGACCTCGCCAACAAGGGGATCATGACCGCATGAGCACTGCGGCCGACCGACCCGGCCCGCCCTTGGCCGTGCTTGCCGAGCTCAGCCATCGCTGCCCCCTGCAGTGCCCCTACTGCTCCAACCCGCTGGAGCTGGAACGCGCGGCCGGCGAGCTCGACAGCGAGACCTGGTGCCGCCTGATCGACGACATGGCCGAGCTGGGCGTGCTACAGATCCACTTCTCCGGCGGCGAGCCGACAGTGCGCAAGGACCTGGAGGCCCTGGTCGAGCGGGCGGCGCGCGGCGGGCTCTATTCCAACCTCATCACCTCGGCCGTGCTGCTCGACGAGGCGCGCGTGGCCGCGCTGGCGAAGGCCGGTCTCGATCACGTGCAGATCTCCTTCCAGGACAGCGAGCCCGAAGGCGGCGACAGGATCGGCGGCTATGCCGGCGGTCACGAGAAGAAGATCAAGGCGGCGCGGCTGGTGCGCGAGGCCGGCCTGCCGCTCACTTTCAACCTGGTCATGCACCGCCAGAACCTGCACCATCTGCGGGCCATGCTCGACATGGCGCTGGCGCTCGAAGCCCACCGGATCGAGGTCGCCCACGTCCAGTACTACGGCTGGGCCTATCGCAACCGCCAGGCCCTGCTGCCGTCGCGCGCGCAACTCGAAGAAGCCACGGAGATCGTCGAGCAGGCCCGCAAGGATCTTCAGGGCCGACTGACCATCGACTACGTGGTGCCGGACTACTACGCGCGCCGGCCCAAGGCCTGCATGGGCGGCTGGGGCAAGCAGTTCCTCAACATCACGCCGAGCGGCAAGGTCCTGCCCTGCCACGCCGCCGAGACGATCACGGGTCTGCGCTTCGATTCGATCCAGGAACGTAGCCTGGCCGAGATCTGGAACGAGTCCGAGGCCTTCCGCAAGTACCGCGGCACGGACTGGCTGCCCGAGCCCTGCCGCTCCTGCGACCGCAAGGAGCTCGACTGGGGCGGTTGCCGCTGCCAGGCTTTCGCCTTCACCGGAGATGCCGGCAACACCGATCCGGCCTGCGAGCTCTCGCCGTTCCATGCCCAGATGCTGGGCGTGGCCGAGACGGCCTCGGGCGAGGCGCCGCCGGACTTCGCCTATCGCAACTACGCCAACGCGGCGGCCAAGGCCGCGGAGTAACCAGAGGAATTGCAGCGCTCAGCCACGGCTGATCCGCTCCCAGACCGCGACGGCCGAATACGAGCGGATCGAGGCGGCCTTGTTCAAGCTGGATGTCGCGCCGGTGCAGTTGCTCATCGAGGCGACCGTTGCCGAGGTCACCTTGACCAACGACCTTCGCTTCGGGCTGCAATGGTTCTTCAATACGGCCGACCTGGGGCTTGGGGCGGCCGGGACCGGGACGCTGTCTTCGGGGACGGCAGGCCAGCTCTTGCCGCGCTTTCCCGGCTTCTCGTTCGTGGCGGTCGAGGCTCAAGCCGCGCGATTGGTGCTCGATACTCTGGACGAGGTGACCAACGTCGATGTGATCTCCTCGCCCATGCTGATGGTGCTCGACAACCAGTTCGGCGAGCTACAGGTGGACAATCAGGTACCCGTGGCAACTCAGCAGGCGACACAGACCAGCGACGCTGACGCGCCGCTCGTCAATACCGTGGCCTTTCGGGATACCGGGGTGATCTTGCGGGTGACGCCGCGCGTCAATGCGTCGGGCGCTTTGACGCTCGATATAGAGCAGGAAGTCAGCAGCGTTACGCCGACGCCGGGAGCCGGAACGTTGACGCCGACGATCAGTCAACGGCGGATCAAGTCCTCGGTGCTGGTCCACTCAGGCGAGACCGTCGTTCTGGGCGGTCTGATCTCCGATCAGAGCCAGCTCGCCAGGTCTGGCCTGCCGTATCTCTCGCGCGTGCCGGTGCTGGGCGGTCTTTTCGGCCGGCATGAGGAAGGCAGCGCTAAGACCGAGTTGGCTGGTCATGATCACGCCGACGGTGATCACCAACCAAGATGAGGCCCGCGTGGCCGCGAAAGAGATTCGAAGCCGTTTGAGTGCGCTTCAGCCGTTCGGCCGGATCCGTCGAATGGACCCTTTCGCCGAGACCGGCTACCTCGCCGACTGAGAGCATACTTGGCCTAAGATATCCCCTAGAGCGGACGCTGAGCGACCCGCAGCCAGACCAGCATGAATGTTAAGGGTCGTCGCACGCCTGCCCTGGCGAGGTTGTAGCCGTGCTCGGCATTGATCGGCAGGTGTCGGACAAGCCTTAACACGATCAGCCAAATATACAGGAGGGCACAACTTGTTGAACCCGAGAACTTTCAGGCCTGAGAAATAAATACAATAGAATCGACGAAAACTCTCCAATATACTATATAAAAAGTTACCTGATTTATAGGGTTTTTCTAAATATCTCTATTATTCCCCAAATAGATACGAGAGTCGCAATAGTACATCCAAGCGCCAAATTTATGCGAAGATCACTCAAATTCCCAAACCAAGTATCATCTTTTAGTGTGACTATAAACGCCATGATAAAACTACTTGTAAACGTAGCGCCTGTCAAAAACACTGTAATACAAGAAACAATTGCCACAGAGAAATTTTGTTGTGAATCCACAAGGTTAAGGAACGCGGAAAAATAAACGCCGACCAATATCATGCCGATAATGGCAGATATTTGAGTCGACCTAGAAATGGCCGAGTCCAGCATTTGCTTTATGCTTTATTAGACAGCTTATGGTGGCGAATTTTATCCAGCATGAAGCCGGCCACCCCACCCAGCACCACTCCCAAGGCAAGAGCGTCCCATCCTTCGAAGAACCAGCCCCCAGCAAGAGCCCCGCTGATAGCAAGTGCCCCAGTCATTGGTAACGCGGAAACCAAAGCACGATCAGACATGGTCAATTCACCTCTAGCGTTGCCACCGGTACTAAAGTGCCCCTAGACAAAAACAATATATAGGAGACAGGAGTGCGATGTCACTCATTTGCCGGTCAAAGGGCCTACGGCGTGCAATCGGGCTCAACGCGTCCTCATCTGGAAGCACCCCGATGAGGGCAGAGGTGCAATAGGCGGCATGGCGCTTATCATCAACCATCCGATCGTCGGCGGCTTGCGGTCGGTGCGGCTGACCGGGCTGGGCGATCTGGGGCTCTCGGCCGTCGCGAGCACAGCGCCCTTGGCCGCCACCCTCACCACCCTCGACCCCGCCATGACCGACCTCGGCCAAACCCTCGACAGCCTGACGGCGGACGATCTCAGCGCCCCGGGGCGCGGACCTCGCGGCGCCGGTGCTTGGGTCCGTGACGTCGTTCGGTGGCGCTCTCTCGGGCTTCCTGGGGCGCGTGGCGGCCTCGCTGCTCGGCAGCTGGCTGCTGACGCTGGACGCCCCGGCCGGCGCCGGCGATTGCCCCGTCTACGCGGCCGATACCCGGCTTGCCGCTCTCCGGTCAGCGCTTGACCGGCAACGATCTGACGGCTTGACGCCCCTTCAGGCGGCCATCCCGACGAGCCTTCGCCGCGCAAGTCCCTGGGCGATCTCGGCCTGCGGATCGAGGCCCCGCTCCCGGCAGTAGCGGCAGTAGAGCGCCCAAAGGCCCGCCTTCTTGAGGCGTGGCACCACCTGCGGCGTCTGTAGGTCGCGCCGGGCGTAGACCGACAGCGCGTTGCCGATCGCCAGGCAGACGTTGCGCTGCTCATTGCTGCCATGACGCTTGTAGACCCGCTTGGCCATCCAACGCTTCGCCCCAGGGACGATCTCCAGGTCCTCGTAAAGCCACTGCCAGACCGGATCGACGAAGCGCTCGCTGTGATCCAAGCGATAGTTCGCCAAGCCGTAGCGCCACAGATCGTTCAAGATCTCCGCGACCTCAAGATAGGTCAGCATCGGCGAGCCGTAGCCGTCGCCGATCTGAAGCAAGACGGAATGATGAAAGCGGTACTCGATACGCCAGACCGGCTCCTTGTCGTCGTAGAGGACAACGCCGTCCTCGTCGTGCGCGTGCGACCAGATCGCGTCCCAGTAATCGACCTTGTCGAACTTCCGGTTCGTGATGGTCTTGTTGTAGACCTGGAACTGTATCGAGGAGCGCGAGCCCCAATCGAAAGTCTCGCGCTCGCCATAGACCGCCGCGCCTTCATCGGCTCGCAAGCGCAACTCGGTCAGACCGTTGAAGGTGTTAGCCAGACTCGCTCTGGCCGTCACATGACGTTCGAAGTCGGCCGGCGGGCTCCAGCCCTGAAAGTCCGCGCAGACATGCACAGCGCAGCCCGAGGGGTTCCAGCCGTTCAACAGTATCGCGTCCGCAATGGCCGTCAGGTACATCTGAACCTCTTCGGGCTCGCGATGCATCAGGAAGGCCGGCGAGCAGTCGATCTTGAGATTGGCCCCGATTTTCTTCTGATCAAGGTAGCGCGAGCCGAAGAGGATCACGAGACCGACCGCGTTGTTCTGGAGGCGGTAGCGATAGCCGGACTGGCCCCCGCCGCCGAACATGTAATCCTCGCCGTACAATCTGTGGGTGCTTGGTGCTCGTACTTGTCGGCGAAATCCCGGAACTCCGGGCGGAGCTTGCCGTTGTAGAGTTGCCTTACCGTATCGACGCCATGTGGTTCTCCGGGTCGAAGAAACGCGTCACCGACCAGACGCCGCCGGCAACACCGATCCGGCCTGCGAGCTCTCGCCGTTCCGCGCTCAGATGCTGGGCGTGGCCGAGACGGCCTCGGGCGAGGCGCCGCCGGACTTCGCCTATCGCAACTACGCCAATGCGGCGGCCAAGGCCGCGGAGTAACCAGAGGAATTGCAACGCTCAGCCACGACTGATCCGCTCCCAGACCGCGACCGCCTGGCAGGTCTCCGCCACATCGTGGCTGCGGATGAACTGGACGCCTTGACGCAGGGCATAAAGCGTCGCCGCGAGCGAACCCGGCAGGCGTTCCTTCGGCGGCCAGCGCCGGTCCATGGCACCGGTCAGCCCCTTGCGCGAGACCCCGAGCAGGATCGGACAGCCGAGCCCGTGAAACAGCGCCAGTGACTCCAGGATCGCCAGGTTGTCGCCGCCCGCCTTGCCGAAGCCGATGCCCGGATCGACGATCAGGCGCTCGCGCGCGATGCCGGCGTCAACACAGGCCGCGATACGCGATTCCAAGTAGTCGAAGACGTCGAGCGCCGGGTCGCGATAGACCGTCTCCGGACCGGCCCCGTCGGATAGGCCCGGCCCATGCATCAGCACGACGCGAGCCCGGCTGGCGGCGGCGACCTCCAAGCTCGCCGGATCGCCGGTGAGTGCCGTCACGTCGTTGATCATGTCGACGCCGAGGGCCAAGGCCGCCTCCATGACGACGGCATGCCGGCTGTCGATCGAGAGCGCCACGCCGCCCAGCTCTTCGCGCCGGGCGGCCAGGCCCACAATCACCGGGGTGACCCGCGCCAGCTCGCGGTCCGGCTCGACCGGTGTCGCATCCGGGCGAGTCGACTCGCCGCCGATGTCGAGCAAGCTCGCGCCGGCCGCGACGAGGCCGCGGCCATGTTCGATCGCGGCCCTTGGATCAAGGTGCTCGCCACCGTCGGAGAAGCTGTCCGGCGTCGCGTTGATGATGCCCATGATCTCGGGCCGCTCGAGCGGTGCAGCGTCGAGGCCTGTCCGGGCGTCGGATAGAAGCGTCATCAGCCTCGAGATCCGCGCCGCCTGAACGTCGGTCAGATCGGCGGCCCAGGCCTCGATCTCCTCGAAGCGGGCCGAGCTGGACAACACTTGATCACCATCGCGCACCAGCAACTCGCAAATCGCAAACGCGATCGGCCCGCCAGCCAGGACATGCGCGGTACCACGCTCGAGTGCCTCGGTCGCCGCCGCTCCGTTGAGCAAAGACAGCGGCCGGAGATAGAGCCTGGCCCGCTCCGAGACGCGCGCCGGGAGATAATCCAACGTCGTTCTCTGCAGCCGCGCCACCGACTCCCCCCTGACAGAAAACGTAGGGCGGGTTAGCAGAGCGTAACCCGCCGGATGCAGGCTTCGCAGTTGTCGTCATCCGGCGCAATACGCTGACGCTATTGCGCCCTACGTGTCTCAGAAGAACAAACGCTATAGCATCAACTTCAACCGCGGCCCCACTTGGACGAAGCCGTACCGCGTGTAGAAGTCCACCGTGCGCTGCCACCGCGGCACGTCGGGCGCACCGACTTCCAGGCGCGGCCAGCCGCGCTCCCGCGCGACCCGCTCTGCGGCCTCGATCATCGTCGCGCCGAGGCCGGAAGAGCGATATCGCGGATCGATATAGAGCTCGGTGATCTCGCCGAACA
>JAKSDN010000640.1 GCA_022360075.1 Kiloniellales bacterium
GCCGAAAGCTCGACGCCTTCGAAAGTGAAGAAAGCCAGCGCCTCGGTGCCGGTCGGCTCGACAACCTCCAGCAAGGCCTCGAACGCCGGCGCGTCCGAACCCTCTGGCTTGCCGACGACCAGGTGGTCGGCCCGAATGCCGAGTTCCACCGGCTTGCCCACGTAGGGCGCGTAGACGGCCACTCGCGATGCCGGGACCGGCAAGGCCACGCCGGGCGATAGCCGAAGCATGAGACCGTCGCCGTCCGGCTCCAAGCTGGCCGGCAGGAAGTTCATCTTCGGCGTGCCGATGAATCCCGCGACGAACTTGCTCCGTGGCCGCTCGAAC
Source organism: Kiloniellales bacterium (assembly GCA_022360075.1). The sequence continues at coordinate 328 of JAKSDN010000640.1, forward strand.
ATCGCCATCGGCGAGTCCACCTGCTCGACCTTGCCGTCCTTCATGAGCACGATGCGGTCCGCCAAGGTCATGGCCTCGATCTGATCGTGCGTGACATAGACGATCGTCGTCCCGAGTCTGCGGTGCAGCTTCTTGATCTCGACCCGCATCTGAGCGCGGAGCGCGGCATCAAGGTTGCTCAGCGGCTCGTCGAACAGGAATGCCTTGGGGTTGCGCACCAGCGCGCGACCCATGGCGACCCGCTGCCGCTGGCCGCCGGAAAGCGCCCGCGGTTTCCGGTCTAGCAGTGCCGATATGTTCAGCATCTCGGCCACTTCTCGGACACGCCGGTCGATCGTCGCCCGATCGGCGCCCTTCATTTTCAAGCCGAAGGCCATGTTCTTGTAGACCGTCATGTGCGGATAGAGCGCATAACTCTGAAAGACCATGGCGATGTCGCGATCCTTCGGCGCCAAGGTATTCACCACGCGGCCATCCAGCTTGACGGAGCCGCTGCTGATCGGCTCCAACCCGGCCAGCATGCGCAGTGTCGTGCTCTTGCCGCAGCCCGACGGCCCGACCAGGACGACGAACTCGCCATCCTCGATCCTGAGGGTCACGTCCTCGACAGCCACGACCGGCCCGAAACGCTTGCACAGGCCTTCGAATTCGACGGTCGCCATCTAGCTATCCTCGTACGTTGCGCCGCGGGACATGACGCACGCCCGCAGCACGGAAACAGGATTGGCAACGTTGGCCGCATCCGTCTTGCCCCGACGCTTATTCATCGTTCATCGCCTTTCCTATCCGGCTGCCGCGGCCCGTTCCGGCGCCGGCTCCGCTTCCCTTTGCTCTCCGGCGGGCCTGTTGCGCGCCGCATAGCGTCCCGCCAGTCGCCCTGAGGTCAGGGCCCAACCCAGGTGGTGGCCGTGCCCTTCGAGCAGCAGGCCGCCCTGACCGTTCGATCCAGCGGCGTAGAGGCCCGGGATGACGGCACCGTTCTTGTCCAGAGCCTCGAGTCGTGTCGTGACCTTGAGGCCGCCGTCGGTCAGCACGATCCAGCTCTTGGCCGGACCAAGCGCGTGGAAGGGCGGCCGCTCGATGGCCGGCCGATCCTCGGGCCGTGTCGCGTTGTAGTCATCGACGCTCTTCTGCAGAGCGTCGGCCGGCACGCCGATCTTGCCGGCCAGTTCCTCGACCGAGCGGCCGCTCGCGTAGATGTCCTTCCGGTTCCGCCGGTAGTCCGGCAGGTAGGCATAGGCAACGCCGGGCGCCGTGGAGATGAAGTTGGGCCAGGCATGGAACCTACGCCCCACCGCGTCATCCATGACGATGTAGGCGATGCGGTCCGGCTGCTTCGGGATGGCGAACTGGGGCTTGTCGCGCTCGTCGACGAAGCGCTTGCCGTCCTTGTTGACCAGGACGGCGCCCTCCTCGAACAGCCTGTGCGCCGGGGCCAGGTTGGTGGTCACGAACATCATGAGGAACGGCCGCAGAATCCAGCCCGGCAGCAACGACATGGAGAGCTTCATGAGCTGAGCGACCGGTTTCACCGGCGGTAGGAGGTCGACGATCTTCTTGCGGGTCGGTGCGACGAAACGGATCTCGGGGCCCAGCATCACCTGCCCCATGACGACCTCGGCGCCGACCGCCATCGCCAAGAGCTGGCCTTCGCCTTTGCTGTTCGGATTGATGCCCTCGACCCCAGCCATCTCCTCGCCGATGAAACGCGCCTTGACCTCCCGGCTGGAGCTGTAGTCCCCCGCGGCCATCACCACGCCGCGACGGGCGCGGAAGCAGAGCGTTCGGCCGGCCTGCCCGGCTTCCACGCCGACCACACGCCGACCCTCGGTGAGGAGGCGCGTCACGCGCGTGTTCAGCCGGATGTCGACCCCGACCTTGCGGCAGGCCCGCGACAGGTGAAACAGATAGGAACGGGAGTGCGGCAGTACGTTGTGCATGCGCGGCTTGCGGTGCGGCGGCTCCGGCATCGGACCGAAGAAGACCACGCCGAGGTCCATCAGCTCGCGGATCGTATCGGGCACATTGTCGACGAGGACGCGACGCAGTTCCAAGTTGTCGCTACGCGCC
>JAKSDN010001038.1 GCA_022360075.1 Kiloniellales bacterium
CGGCCGGTCGCGGTCATCTTCAACCGGGTCGGTGGGCCCGGGCATACGCGGCTCTTGCGCGAGGCCGTCGGGCCGCTCGGCATCGCGGTGCTGGGCGGCTTGCCAAAACGTCCGGCGCTCGTCCTGCCGGAACGCCACCTGGGCCTGGTGCAAGCCGGCGAGCATCCCGACCTGGAGCGTTTCCTGGAGGCGGCGGCCGACCTGGTGGCGGCCGAGATCGATCTCGATCGTCTCCAGGCGCTCGCGCAGCCGAGCCCGCTTGCCGACCCGGCGGAGGGTGTGGGTGAGGCCGCCTTGCCTCCGCTCGGGCAGCGGATCGCCGTCGCCCGGGATGACGCTTTCGCCTTCAGCTATCCTTTCGTGCTCGAGGGCTGGCGGGCCGCCGGTGCCGAGATCGGCTTTTTCTCTCCGCTGGCGAATCAAGCGCCGGATTCCGCCGCCGACGCCGTTTACCTCCCAGGCGGTTATCCGGAGCTGCACGGCGGCCGGCTGGCCGAAGCCGAAAGCTGCCTGGAGGGTCTCCGGGCGGCGGCGCGGCGCGGCGCCGTCGTCTATGGCGAATGCGGTGGCTATATGGTGCTCGGCCGGCTGCTGATCGATGCGGAGGGACAAAGCCACGCCATGGCGGGGCTCTTGCCGCTGGAGACCAGCTTTGCCGAGCCGGCCCTCAGTCTCGGCTACCGAAACGCCGTCCTGTGCGAGCCGGGCGCGTTGGGAGGCGCCAATGCCCGCTTTCGCGGCCATGAGTTCCATTATGCCCGGGTCTTGGCCGAAGCGGGCGACCGGCCGCTGTTCCACTGCCGCAACGCGAGGGGCGAGGACCTGGGCCTGGCCGGAGTCCGGTCTGGCTCCGTCTTCGGCTCCTTCATCCACCTGATCGACCGGGCCGCCGTCGCGGGCGGGCATTGACCCCCCGGTTCCGGCCGGTCAGAACTGCTTCGCCCGGCCAACGGGGAGGATTACCCGCCGAGCGCCGTATGACCACAGAACCCACGTGCCAGCCCATCAGCTCGGATAGCCCATGATCATGCTCAACCGCGCCACAGTCACATCTCTGCTTCTCGCCTTTCTGGCCGTCGCCGCGGCGCCCTCCAGCGGACTGGCTCAGAGTGGCGGATCTCAGTCATCGGCGCCGATGCTCAGCACGCGGGTCGATGAGATGCCACCGCAGATGCGGCGGGCCTATATCATCGGCATCCAAGAAGAGCTCGAGGCCCACGGCTACTACGTCGGCCAGGTCGATGGCGTGATCGGCAAGCGGACCAAAGGGGCGATCCGGCAGTATCAGCGCGATGCCGGCCTGCCCGTCGACGCGGTCGCGACCAAGGAACTGCTCGATCACCTGAAGTTCGCGGCTCCCAAGGTCTATGCCCGCGGGCGGACGGCGCAGTCGAGCAATCTCGTCGCGTCCATCCAGACCGAGCTGCAGCGCCGCGGCTACTATCAAGGCCCGCTCGACGGCCTGGTCGGCCCCATGACCCGCGCCGCCGTCGAGGCCTTCGAGCTCGACGCCGGCTTGCCGCCGACCGGCCGCGTGGGCAGCGGCGTGCTCAACGAGCTCAAGCAGGCGGACCCCTCGATCCGCCGCAACTGATCGCTTCTGCGCGACACACGTCGCGCTCTGATCCTCAGGGCCATCCAGGAAGGAGCCGTAGCCCATGAATAGCACCGGCTTGCCGCCGCCGCGCACGAGGCGGCGATGAGGATCTTGCTATCCTACCTTCTGTGGCCCGCTTTGCTCGGCGCTTGTATCGCGGCGACGGCGCTCGGCCTCGCGGCGGGACAGGGCTATCTCGTGTTCAATCTGGCATACCTCAGCCTCGCGGCGGCGCTGTTCCTGCTCGAGCGTGTGATGCCGCACGAGCCGGCCTGGCTCGAGAACTGCGGGCAGATCGGCCCGGATTTGGGCCACGCGCTGCTGAACAAGTCCGTCGTCCAGGTGATCGTCGCGGTCGGCACGACCTTCGGTCTGGCCGAAGCCTTGTCGCCCGAGAGCGGGACGTTCTGGCCGAGCCACTGGCCGCTTGCGGCGCAGGTCCTCGTCGGCTTGCTGCTTGCGGAGTTCGGGCTCTACTGGGCCCATCGCCTGGCCCATGAGTGGCCGCTCCTCTGGCGCTTCCACGCGGTCCATCACAGCGCGACCCGCCTGTGGTTCCTCAACAGCGGGCGCTTTCACTTCATGGATACAACGGTGAGCATTCTGCTCAGTCAGCCGCTGCTGTTCCTGGCCGGCGCGCCGAAGGAGGTCTTCGTCTGGGTCTCGGCCATCACGGCCTTCATCGGCATGTTGACCCACTGCAACGTCGAAATGCGCTTTGGCCCGCTGAGCTTCTTGTTCAATACGCCGGAACTGCACCGCTGGCACCACTCGATGGAGCCGCGCGAAGGCAACAAGAACTACGGCGAAAACCTCATGGTCTTCGACCACCTTTTCGGCAGCTTCTTCAAGGCCGACCAGCGTCCGCCCGTGGTCATCGGAATCAAGGAGAGCATGCCGCGCGGCTTTCTGGGCCAGCTTCTCGTGCCCCTGGGCCTGATGCGCCAAGCCGAGCAGGAAGGCGCGCTCGTGCCGCTCGAGCGCCGGTCGCGCTAAGAGTTGTGAAAGGCCTTTCCGGCTAGGCTCGCAGGACCCGTTTCCCTGCGACAGGGCCCCCATGGCCGCGTTTGACAAGCTTGTTCCTTCCAATGAGCGGCGCCGGCACCAGCGCGTGCGATCGGCGCGCGGGGTGGCGCTGCTGTACCGGGGCACCTGGCACGACTGCACGATCATCGACGTCTCGCCCGGCGGTGCGGCGATCGCGAGCGAGCAGCGGCCGCCGATCGACAGGGAGGTGATTTTTCACATCGTCGATCTGGGGCTCTTCAAGTGCCGCGTCCTGCGCCACACCGAAGAAGGATTCGCGGTCCGCTTCGAGGCGGCCGACTTCGACATGCAAGAGGTTTGGCGGGGGCGCTCCAGCGACATTGCCCAAACGGGCGCCGATGCGTCGTGATAAGTCGTGTCGGACGGCCCTAACGCTTAGGGCGCCTTCTTCAGGCGCACGCCGCCGCCCGACGGCGGCGAGTCGACGTGGATGGCGGCCAAGAGTTCGTCGATCGTCTCCGTGACGGCCAGGACCCGGCCGTCGGCGCCGTAGAGCCTATAGGAGCCTTCCTGCGTGCGGTCGAAGACGTACTTGGCGTTGTCGTTGTGCACGTTGAGGATGCAGAGGATGTCGGCGCCTTGGTCGCTGGTGTGGCGCGCCCAGCCGCCGGCCTGCGCCAAGCTGGTCATGCGATAGCACAGCTCGACGATCGCCGTGACGTCGCCCTTGGTGAAGCGCGACGTAGGGAAAGGTATGACAACCACGATCCCTTGACCTCTCGTACCCTATGTTCCGCATCTTTGGGTGCCTGCGTGTAGATTGGGTAAAGAGAACCTTTAGAAAGGGTTGTCTAGGCTGTGACATTTAGGGCGCCTTGGCAGGGCAGGGAGATCAGGCCCACGTGCGCCAGGAGGCGGTTAGTCGAAGTCGAGCAGAACGCCCTTGGCGCCGCGCGTGTCGGCCCCCTCCAGATCGGCATCGCGCATATCAGCGCCGCGCAGGTCGGCATCCAGGAGCTTGGCGCCCCGCAGGTTGGCCGCGCGCAGGTCGGCCTGGGTCAGCTTGGCGCCGGTCAAGTCGGCCGCCTCGAGGTTGGCGTTGCGCAGATCGGCGCGTTCCAGTCGCGCCCCGCGCAGCCGTGCCGCCACCCTGTTGCTGGCGATGCCGACCAAGCTGATCCGCGAGAGATTGACTCCGCGCAGCGCTGCCTCGGAGAGGTTCGCGCTCTCGAGCTTGGCGCCACGCATGTCGGAGTCGCTGAAGTTCGCGCCGATCGCCAGGCTGCTCGACAGGTCGGACATGGTGAGCCGTGCGCCGCTGATGTTGGTGTTGGAGAGGTTCGTCAGCGTCAGCGTGGCCGCCGACAGGTTCAGACCCGAAAGGTCGCTGCCCTGAAGGTCGAAGCGGGAGAGGTCCGCCTGCTTGCCCTCCTGGCCAAGCGAATCGATCCACTTCAGGTGCTCGATGACGATCTCTTGAATCGACGTCTCCAAACCCTCGAGACGTTTGGGCAGCAAGGCTTGGCTGGTGTCGACATAGGAGAAGTCGACGTCCTTGAAGTGGGCCGCCGTCAAGTCGGCGCCGTCCAGGTTCGTCTGGTTGAGGATCGCGCCGCCGAGCATGGCGCCGTGCAGCACGCAGTTGGAGAGGTTGGCGCCCGTCAGATCGGCGCCGGTGAAGACGGCGCCCCTGAGGTCCGAGTTCGAGAGATCGGCATCCATCAGCTTGGCGTTCTTGAAGATCGCGTTGCTGAGGTCGGTGCGGGGTCCGACCAGCCGGCCTAGCCTGGCCTCCGAGAGATCCGCGCCGGCCAGTTTGACGTCGTCGACCGAGGCGGCGCCATCGTTCATCGGCGTCAGGTTGCCTTCCTTGTCCTTGACCAGAATGAAGCCGCAGCGCAGGTCGGCGCCTTGGAGAATGGCGTTCTCCAGGTTCGCGCCGCTGAGCGCGACGCCGCGCAGGTCGCAGCGGGTGAGATCGCAGTTCGAAAGGTCGGCGCCGCGCAGGAAAGCGCCAAAGAGGTTGGCACCCTTGAGTATCGAGTTCGTCAGGCAGGCGTCGTTGAGCTGCGCGGCGACCATCTCGGATTCCGTCAGGTCGTGATCGCGCAGGACCAGGCCCGAGGCATCCATGAAGCTGAGCTTGAGACGCTGGCCGCCGCGGACGCCACGCCGGAACTTGTCATGCTGCTCCGCGGCGAGCTCGATCTCGGGCTGGGTGACCCGCTGGGGGTTGTCGGCCATGGCTGGCTGCATGGGCTCCTCGGGGCTTGGGCGCGAGCCGGCGGTCCGGCCTTTCCACCGCTTGAGCCTTAGCCGATTAGTCTCAAGATATCGTTTCTGCGGGATTAATCGTCCGCGGCCTGGCGGCGGCGGGAGCCTTCGACGGTCTCAGAGCCTGACCTAAAATGATCCCTTTTAGGACAAGAGCTTGGAGAGAAACCCCTCCTTACTTGTCATTGCCGGACTTGACCCTCTCGTTCGCCGGCGCCCTCTCGGCTCCCGGGCTCGCCTACGCGGCGGCGCCCTATGTCCACGCCAACAGCCCAGCTGCCCAGGCTGCTATGGGCCATGGCATCGCGGCCTGTCATGGCAAGCACCAGCAGAGCGACTGGCGTTTCGAGGAGATGGGGGGAATTCGCCCTGCCGCTGCCCTTTCTGGCCGAGCCGGCCTGGCGCCTCGCCGGAATGGCGCCTTTCCTCGCAGGTTGCGCGATCGTCCTCGGGCTCGGCGTCATCCGCCGCGAGGAGAGCTACCTCGA
>JAKSDN010001345.1 GCA_022360075.1 Kiloniellales bacterium
CCTGACCCACGCGGGAGAGCCGGTGTCGCACGGCGCCTGCGTGGCCCTCGGCAGCCTGGCCGTGCTTTCGCTCTACGACTGGCTGCTGGCTCAGGATTTGGCGGCTCTCGGCGCGGCCGCCTTGGTGGCCGGGCGGCAGACACTCGCCGCCAAGGAGGCCGCGATCCTGGCCCGCTTCGGCGAGGGCACGATCGCGACGCGCGCTGTCGAGGAGACACGGGCGAAGTTCGTCGACGACACGACCCTCGAGCACCGCCTCGAAAGCCTATTGGGCGACTGGCCCGCGTTGCGCGTGCGGCTCGAAGGCTTCCTCATGCCGATGCGGCGCTTGCGGGCGCTCTTGGACCGGGTCGGCGCGGTGACGGACCCGGCCCGCCGCGGCGTCCGCCCCGACCAGCTTCGAGACTCGCTGCTCTCCGCCCGCTACATCCGGCGGCGCTATACGGTGCTCGACCTGCTCGAGGAGATCGGCAAGCTCGACGAAGCGGTCGAGGCCGCTGTCGCGGCGCTCTATGCTGGGTCTAAAGCGGCGGATGGTGAGGTGAGAGAGAGGACTGTTTCCTGAAGGCATCTGAATGCCAATTCGCGGAGCGCTGCGACCTGCACATCCATAGTGCGTCCTTCGAGACGCGCCCTAGCGGGCGCTCCTCAGGATGAGGAGGATCTTGGATGGCACGAAGAAATGTCCTCATCCTGAGGAGCCCGCCTTGGCGGGCGTCTCGAAGGACGCACTATGGATGTGCAGGTCATCTTCGATCCGTTCACATGCCCCAGTGATCTAGGCACGACCGGACTCGATGCGTGGCTAACTCAGAGCTCAAGAGGAGGGAGGGACGTTCATGGCTGATTGGGTGGACCGCTTCGCGCTGTCGGGCAAGCGCGCGTTGGTGACCGGCGCGTCGAAAGGCATCGGTTTGGAGATCTGCAAGGTCCTGGCCGACGCCGGCGCCGACATCGCCGCCGTCGCACGCGACGAGGGCGGCCTGAAGGAGGCGGCGGAGGCCGTGACCGCGGCGGGACGGCGCTGCCTGGAGGTCCAGGCCGACATGGCCGACATCGAGGCCTGCCGGGGCGCGGCGCAGCGAGCGCTCGAGCACTTCGGCACCATCGACATCCTGGTCAACAATGCCGGCATCGCCCTGGTCGAGCCGATGCTGACGGCGAAGGTCGAGGACTGGGACCTGACCATGGCGGTCAACCTGCGCGCGCCCTTCCTGTTGGCCCAGGCGCTCGCGCCCAAGATGATCGAGCAGAAGGCCGGCAAGATCATCAACGTCTCCTCGCAGACCGGCGTCATCGC
>JAKSDN010001379.1 GCA_022360075.1 Kiloniellales bacterium
CATCATGCTGCCGCACAAGGAGCAGATCGACACCTTCCACGCCATCGCGCCGAAGGATCAACGGCTTCGCTTCAGCCACGCCTCGCCCTACGGCGATCTGCGCTTCGCCGAGGCGGGCCGGGAGTTGGCCGAGGCCGATCTGATTGTCATGCACTGCATGGGCTATTCCGAGGACATGCGCCGCGAGGTCGCCGAGACCTCCGGCCGGCCGGTGCTGCTTGCCCGCCAGATGGTCGGCAGCGCTATGCGCGACGCCTTGTAGCGACGAACAACGAGAACGACGCCCGAATCGATCCGGTGCGTCTTGAGGGACAGAACAGTTGGAGGACGCAGACATGAGAAGTGGACGCCGCGTTTTTCTGATCGCCGCCGCCTGGCTCGTCGCCGGGCTCACCATGACCGGCTTGCCGGCCGACCGCAGCGTCGAGGCTGCCGAGAAGGTCGGCGACAAGTTCATTCTGGTCTTCGGCGGCCGCCAGCCGATCCCGGTGCTCGATCCCAGCCAGAAGTACGACTGGTCGACCCGCATGATGCAGCAGTCGATCTACGACGCGCTGGTCAAGTACGAGAACGATCCGCCGGAGATCAAACCCTGGCTGGCGGAGAGCTGGGAGGTCTCGCCCGACGCCAAGGTCTGGACCTTCAACCTGGTGCAGAACGCCAAGTTCCACAACGGCGATCCGGTCAACGCCGAGGCGGTGCGATTCTCCTTCGAGCGCACGCTGAAGATCAACAAGGGTCCGGCCTGGATGCTGTCCTCGGTGCTGACGCCGGACGGCATCACGGTTGTCGACGAGCACACGATCCGCTTCGAGCTCACCGACTCCTTCGCGCCCTTCTTGTCGTTCCTGCCCTGGTGGTACGTGATGAACCCGGCGCAGGTCATGGCCAACGAAGTGGACGGCGACCTCGGCCAAAAATGGATGACGGAGAACGCCGCCGGCTCCGGCCCCTTCAAGATCAAGCGCTGGGAACAGGGCGTGCTCTACGAGATCGAGGCGGTCGAGGACTACTGGAAGGGCTGGCGCCAGGAGAAACCCCTGGCCGGCGTGATCTACAAGCTGATCCGCGAGTCGGCCACGCAGAAGGCCGCCCTGCAGCGCGGCGAGGCCGACATCGTCGAAGGCCTCTCGACGGAGGATTTCGACCTGGTCGCCAAGATGCCCGGCATCAAGGTCGAGAACCATCCCGGCATGACCACCTTCGGGATCAAGTTCAACGTGCAGCAGCCGCCGATGGACGACATCAACCTGCGCAAGGCGGTGGCCCACGCCTTCGACTACGACGCCTTCCTGAAGATCTACAACGGCAATGCCAAGCTGCAGACGAGCCCCTTCCCCTTCGCGACGCAAGGCCACATCGATGTGCCGGGCTTCCCGCGCTACGACATGGCCAAGGCGAAGGAATACCTGGCCAAGTCGAACTATCCCGAGGGCGGGATCGAGCTCGAGTACGTCTACGTCCAGGGCCTGGAAGAAGAGCGCAAGATGGGCCTGGTGCTGATCGACAACCTCAAGCCGCTCAACATCGGCATCAAGATGGTGCCGCTGACCTGGCCGAACATGAAGGCGCGCGGCTCCAAGGTCGAGACCTCGCCGAACATGCTCGCGATCTTCGCCACGCCCGTGGCCACCGATCCTGACGCCGTCGCCTACCAGTATCATAAGGAGAGCTGGGGCAAGTACTACGGCACCCACTTCTATCAGAACCAAGAGGTCTGGGACCTGATCGAGAAGGCCCGCGGCATCGCCTCGTGGGAGGAGCGCGCGCCGCTCTATGCCGAGATCCAGAAGATGATCACCGCCGACCAGCCGGAGATCTTCGGCATGCTCGCCAACCGCCGCTGGGCGATGCGCGACTACGTGAAGGGCTTCAGCTTCTCGCCGGTGCGCTTCACCGGCGAAGTCGACCTCTACACGCTGGAGATCCGCCCATAAACCTCCCTGCCGCCGCCCCGGGTCTTCCGCACGGTCCGGGGCGGCCTCCTTTCGCTGGGTGAGGGCAGGAACTTCGCAACGCTCTATAATGTCACCCTCGGGCTTGACCCGAGGGTCCATGGAAATGCTTGGTCGGGACCGAGGTCCAGTGGGCCAATTTGGAAGCGGCGGCCCAATGGATGCTCGGGTCAAGCCCGAGCATGACAAGTTAAGGGGCGTAGTGGAGTAATGAAACCAATCCCCCCTCACCCAGCTCCGGCTAGGGCTCGGCTAAAGCCTCGCCAAACCTGCGCATCCCTCTCCCCCCAGTGGGGGGAGAGGTTAGGTGAGGGGGGCGGCACCGATGTCGCCCACAAGCACTGCAACGATCAAAGATGATCGCCTTCATCCTCAAGCGCGTGCTGCTGCTCGGCGTCATGCTGGTCGGGCTGGTGCTGATCATGTTCATGATCTCGCATGTCGCACCCGGCGATCCGGCGGGCGTGGCGGCGGGGCCCGATGCGACGCCGGAGATGATCGAGGTGATCCGCCAGGAGTACGGCCTCGACAAGCCGCTGCCCGTGCAGTTCTGGATCTACCTGACCGGCGTGCTCGAAGGCGACTTGGGGCGCTCGATCCGCACCACGCGCGACGTCGCCGAGGACCTGGCGCGCTACTTCCCGGCGACGGTCGAGCTGGTGATGGTGGCGATGGCCTTCGCGGTGCTGATCGGCGTGCCGCTCGGCATGCTGGCCGCGGTTTTTCGCGACCGCTGGCTCGACCATGCGATCCGGCTGATCTCGGTCTCCAGCGTGGCGCTGCCGATGTTCTGGCTCGGGCTGCTGCTGCAGTACTTCCTGGCGCTGAAGCTCGGCTGGCTGCCGCTCGGCGGGCAAATCGGGCTGCTGACCGAGCGGCCCGAGCCGATCACCCACATGATCCTGATCGACGCGCTGCTGCGCGGGCAGCTCGACATCTTCCGCGAGGCGCTGTCGCACATCATCCTGCCCGCTGCGGCCCTCAGTGCGCCGGCGCTGGCCGCGATCATCCGCGTCAACCGCGCCGAGATGATCGAGGTGCTGCACCAGGACTTCATCGTCACCGCGCAGGCCCATGGCATCTCGGGCCTGCGCATCGTCGCGCTCTACGCGCTGCGCAACGCCATGATCCCGACGCTCGCCATGATCGGCCTGCGCTTCGGCTGGATGCTCGGCGGCACGGTGCTGGTCGAGGGCGTCTTCGACTGGCCGGGCATCGGCCTCTACGCCGTGCAGTCGGCGGTCAACTCGGACTTCCAGCCGGTCATGGGCGTCACGCTGCTGATCGGACTCAGCTTCATGCTGGCGAACTTCCTGATCGACATCGCCTACGGCTGGCTCGATCCGCGCCTCAGAGAGACGGGCTGAGCCATGGCGACGCGCGAGACCATCGTGCCCGGATCCGCCGCCGTCGAGGCCAAGGTCGATTGGCGCGTGCGCCATCACTCGACGCTGCGCGCGCTCAGGCTCTACGTCCACACCTTCTCGCGCAGCCTCTCCTCGATGATCGGTTTCGCGCTGGTGGCGCTGTTCTTCCTGCTGGTTGTGATCGGGCCCTGGGTCGTGCCCTATCCCGAGGACGCGACCGGCGTCGTCAATCTCGACATCAAGCTGCAGGCGCCCAGCGCCGACCACTGGTTCGGCACCGACGAGGTCGGCAACGACATCTTCACGCGCGTGGTGCTCGGCACCCGGGTCTCGTTCCAGATCGGCCTCATCGTCGTCGCCATCGCCATGGTGATCGGCGTGCCGCTCGGCATCGTGGCGGGCTTCGCCGGCGGCTGGCTGCGCGAGCTCATCATGCGCACGACTGACGTGTTTCTATCGG
>JAKSDN010000320.1 GCA_022360075.1 Kiloniellales bacterium
AGCCAGTCGAGGGTCGTGGGCATGACATCCACGTTCTCGCTGAAGGCCTCGACCCGCGTGCCGCGGGGCGCCGCGGCCTCGGGCCGTGGATCGCGGATGATCAGCGGGATGTGGAAGGCTTGCTCGAAGTAGCCGCTCGTGCCGAACAGCCAGTGGTCGCCGAGATGCTCGCCGTGGTCCGTGGTGAAGACGATGAGCGTGTTGTCGTAAAGACCCTGGCTCTTGAGGTAATCGAAAAGACGGCCGAGCTGGGTGTCGACCTCGGACATCATGGCGTAGTAGGTGGCGCGAAGCTGGCGCAGATGCGCCTCGCTGAAATGCACCCCGGCCCCCGGCTCCAGGCCGTAGGTCGGCGGCGTGCCGCGCCGCTTGAAAATGTCGTGGCCCAGCCAGGGATGCTGCCGGCTTTGCGCCTCCGGCGAGGCCGCGCGGACCGGCGCCGGCACCTCGTCGGGATGGTAGAGCGTGTGATAGGGCTCCGGCACGATGAAGGGCGGGTGCGGCGCCAGATAGGAGAGATGAATGAACCAGGGCCGCGCGCCACGCACCGAGAGGTACTTGATCGCCTCGTCGGTCAGGAAGGCCGTGTTGCTGTGCTCGGCCTTATAGCGCGCCGGCGGAAAGGTCGGCCCTCGCTCCGCCGCGCCGGGCACGTCCGCCTGGGGCGCGAAGACCGCGTCGCCGTCGACCGGCAGGTCGTAGCCGAGCGCGCGCAAGTGAGCGATCCAGGGAAGCTGCAGGCCGTCCAGGTGCACGATCGGCGTCATGCCGGGCAGGATGCCCTCGTAGGTGCGCAGCGCCGGATCCGCCGGATGGTGCCGGCGCGGATCGGCGGTCGCGTCGGTGTAGCCGAACAGCACCGGGTCGTAGCCGGCCTTGCGCGCCTCCAGCGCCAGGTTGCCGTGGCGCGTGTCGAGCGGCGCGCCATTCACCACCACGCGGTGGTTCAGCAGATACATCCCCGTGTAGAGGCTCGCCCGGCCCGGCGCACAGGGCGAGGCTTGGCTGAAATGCCGGCAAAACAGCACGCCCTCGGCCGCCAGGGCGTCCAGCACAGGGGTCTTCAGGCAGGGATGGTCCAGTGCGGAGAGGCACTCGCCCCGCCACTGGTCAGCCGTGATGAACAGCACGTTCGCGGGTCCAGCCACGCGCCCTTCCGATCCGTTTGTCAGAGGTTTGCTTGCAACAGACTCGAACGCTGAACCTAGCGCGATTCGATGACAGGTTTAATCGGCAACGACGGCTGACCCGCGTTTGATCGTGTGAAACAGCGCGCTCGCCGCCGGCCCCTACTCCGCCGCCTTCTGCGCCGGCTCCGGCACCGGCTCGCGCATGGTGACGAACTCCTCGGCGGCCGTGGGATGGATGCCGACGGTGGCGTCGAAGTCGCGCTTGGTGGCGCCCGCCTTGATGGCCACGGCCATGCCCTGGACGATCTCCGGCGCGTCGAGGCCGACCATGTGCAGGCCGACCACTTTCTGAGTCGCCCGCTCGACGATCAGTTTCATCATGGTTTTCTCGTCGCGTCCCGAGAGCGTGTGCTTCAGGGGCCGGAAGGTCGAACGGTAGATGTCGACGGCGCCGTGGCGCTCGCGCGCCTGCACCTCGGTCAAGCCGACGGTCGAGACCGGCGGGTGGCTGAACACGGCCGAGGGCACGTTGCCGTGGTCCATCGCCCGGGGCTGGCCGCGGTAGACGGTATCGACGAAGGCCATGGCCTCCTGGATCGCCACCGGCGTCAGGTTGATGCGGTTGGTGACGTCGCCGACCGCGTAGATGTGCGGCTGACTCGTGCGGGAGTAGGCGTCGACCTTGACGGCGCCGGCCTCGTCGAGCGCGACCTCGGCGGCATCGAGGCCGAGGTTCGCGATGTTGGGGCTGCGGCCGGTGGCCGCCATGATCAGGTCGACCTCGACGACCTCGCCGTCGGAAAGGTGGGCGCGCAGGCCCGTCTGCGTCTTCTCGATGCGCGATATTGTCGTCTCGACTCGCAGTTCGATGCCCTTCTTGACGATCTCGCCGGCCAGCGTGTTTCGCACGTCGTCGTCGAAGCCGCGCAGGATCTGGGGCCCGCGATAGACCTGAACGACCTGGCTGCCGAGGCCGTTGAAGATCCCGGCGAACTCGACCGCGATGTAACCGCCGCCGTAGACCATCGCCCGCTCGGGCAGGCGCTCCAGATG
>JAKSDN010000503.1 GCA_022360075.1 Kiloniellales bacterium
GTGCCGCGTGCCGAGACCTGCTCGAAAGAGTCGGCCTCGGTGAGGCGGCCGGCCGCCGCGTGCGCACCTACTCCAAGGGCATGCGCCAACGCCTTGGCCTCGCCCAGGCGTTGCTCGGCGCGCCCAGCCTATTGCTGCTCGATGAGCCGACCACCGGCCTGGACCCGGCCCTGCGCCTGCAGTTCTTCGAGATTCTGGAAGAGCTCAAGGCCGCCGGCTCGACGGTCGTGATCGCCTCCCACGCGCTGACCGAGATCGAGAGCCGGGTCGATCGTCTGGCAATCCTGGCGCAAGGACGCCTGGTCGCGGACGGCAGCCTAGAGGAGCTCCGCACCGCGGCGGGCCTGCCGGTGCGCATGCGCATCCGGTCGCTCCCGGGCGAGGCGGGGCGGGTCGCCGAGGCAATCGGACAGCAGGGCCGCCTGACCAAGGTCAACGACTGCGCCGTCGATCTCACCTGCCTCGGCAGCGAGAAGATGGACCTGGTCCGCCGGGTTGCCGGCATCGGCGCGCGCGTGACCGACGTCGAGATCATGCCGCCGCGCCTGGAGGAGATCTACGCGCACTTCACCCAGCGGGACGGCACGATGGAGCCCGAGCCAACGCGGGAGGATCGGCCATGACCGTGCTCTTCGAGATCGCCCGCAAGGAATGGCGCGACGGCCTGCGCAACCGCTGGGTTGCGGCGGCGATCCTGCTGCTGGCCGGGCTGGCTTTGCTGCTGGCCCTGCTCGGCACGACGCCGACCGGTAGCGTCAAGGCCTCGGCCCTGGCGGTCACGCTGGCGAGCCTCGCCAGCCTGACGGTTTACCTGCTGCCGCTGATCGCACTCATGCTCGCCTATGATGCGGTGGTCGGCGAGGCCGAGCGGGGCACGCTCTTGCTGCTCCTTTCCTACCCAGTGCCGCGATGGACGGTGATTCTCGGCAAGTTCCTCGGCCATCTCGGCATCCTCGCCCTGGCTCTGGCGATCGGCTACGGCGGACCCAGCGTCTGGGTTGCCCTGGCCCGTTCGAGCGCGCCGGGCGACTGGATGGCGTTGGCCGCCCTTCTGGGCAGCTCGCTCCTGCTCGGCGCGACGTTCCTCGCCCTCGGCTATCTGATCAGCGCCGTGGTGCGCGAGCGGGCGACGGCGGTCGGCGTCGCGATCGGGCTCTGGCTGGTCATGGTAGTCCTCTACGACCTCGGACTGCTGGCCTTGCTGGTCGCCGATACGGGGCAGACCATCGGCCAGGGCCTCTTCGCCCTGCTGCTGCTGATCAATCCGACCGATGCCTTTCGCCTATTCAACCTGATGGGCTCGGAGACCGCGGCGCTGGTCTCTGGCCTGGCGGGGATCGAAGGCAACAAGGCCTGGATTGGGCCGCTGGGTCTGGCCTCGATCGGCGTCTGGCTGGTCGGCGCGCTGACCGCCAGCATCCTCGTGCTGCAAAGGAAAGAGCTATGACCAGGACGGCACGCTGCCTGCTCGTCGTCGCGCTCGCCGGCTTCTGGCTTGCCGCCTGCCAGCCGGAGAGCGAGGTCGCCGCGCCCGCACCGCGCGAGCTGGACCGCGAGGCGAACGGCCACTATTGCGGCATGATCGTCGCCGACCATCCGGGGCCCAAGGGCCAGATCTTCGTCGGCGAGTCCGAAGTGCCGATCTGGTTCTCCTCGGTGCGCGACACGGTCGCCTTCCTGATGCTGCCAGGCGAACAGAAGGACATCCGGGCGATCTACGTCAACGACATGGCGCGCGCCCGCAACTGGGACTCCCCCGAGCCCGGCACCTGGGTCGAGGCGCGCAACGCCTGGTTCGTCCTGGGCAGCGCCAAGCGCGGCGGCATGGGCCTCGCCGAAGCCGTACCCTTCGGGTCGGAAGAAGACGCGAGGCAATTCGCAGCGCTGCATGGCGGCCGCCTGGCCAGGCTCGACGAGATCCCAGTTGACTACATCTTCGACGACGGGAGCGCCGAAGCGTCCGACCATCACAGCGTTCCGGATGACGGCTGAGAGAGCGACGGCAATGTCCGTAAACCCAAACCGAGACGGGCTTTCGCGCCGCCGCTTTCTGAGCATCACGGCGGCGGTTGGTGGCTCGATGCTCGCCGGCGGTGCACCCGGCTTTGCCGACAGCAACATGCCCGGCGCGCGGCAATGGCAGGGCACGGCCCTGGGCGCGCGGGCAAACATGACTCTCTATCATCCCGACGCCAAAGCGGCGCGCGCGGCGATCGCTCAGGCGCGTGCGGAAATCGAGCGACTGGAGCGCATCTTCAGCCTCTACCGCGCCGGCTCGGCGCTCAGCCGGCTCAACCGCGACGGTGTTCTCACCGCGCCGCCGTTGGAGCTGGTTCAGCTCCTCAGCCAAGCCGAGACGATTTCGGTCCTGACCGACGGCGCTTTCGACGTCACGGTGCAGCCGCTCTGGCGCCTCTACGCCGAGCACTTCGCTCAAGCGGACGCCGATCCCGACGGACCGAACGATGCCGTCCTCGCGGCGACCTTGGGCCTCGTCGATCATCGCGCGCTGCGCATTGACAGCGACCGCATCGCTTTCGGCAAACCGCGCATGGCCGTGACGCTCAACGGGATCGCCCAGGGCTACATCACCGACCGCGTCGCCCTGCTGCTGCGCGCGGCGGGGTTCGAGCGGGTCCTGATCGATCTCGGCGAGATCCGCGCGCTCGGCCGCCATCCCGACGGCCGCCCCTGGACCGCGGGCATCGCCGATCCCGAAGCGCGCGATGAGCTGCTGCAGACGCTGGCGCTCGAGGACCGGGCCTTGGCGACGTCGGCCGCGGCCGGGCTGCGCTTCGAGCCTTCGGGACGTCACCATCACCTCTTCGACCCGCGGACTGGGCGCGGCGTGCAGCAGCATATCAGCGTTTCGGTGGTGGCCCCTTCCGCCACCTTGGCCGACGGTCTCTCCACCGGCTTCAGCGGCATGTCGGTCGAGGCCATAGAGCAGGTCTGCAACGCCCTTCCGAAGGTGTCCGTCATCGTGCTCGCAGGCGACGGTAGGCTGCGCAGTCTCGGTA
>JAKSDN010001428.1 GCA_022360075.1 Kiloniellales bacterium
ATTCGCGGACCCGGTGGCGCAAGACCTGATCGAGCGGCTCGAGACCGATCCGGATCGCTTCACCGGCGACCCCTCCTCCATGCGCGGCTCGCTGCTGCGGACCCAGTGGTTCGACCGGGTGACGGCCGATTTCCTGCGCCGTCATCCCGACGGCCTTTGCGTCAACCTCGGCGCCGGGCTCGACGCCCGCGCGCCGCGCGTCGGCTTCGCCGGCTACGAAGGGGCGGACTGGATCGACGTCGATCGCGAGCCGGTGATGGCGCTTCGCGGTGTGCTGATCGAGAACCGGCCGCGCGTCTCGGCCCTCACCGCCGACATAGCCGAGACGGGCTGGATCGATGCCTTGCCCTGGCCGAAGGGCCGCCCGGCCCTGGTCATGGCCGAGGGCGTGATGATGTACCTCGCGCCCGACGGCGCCGAGGGTCTGATCCAGGCCTTGGCCGCCGCCGCGGAGAAGCGCCGGGCTCCCCTGGTGCTCGCGTTCGACTACGCGAGCCCGCTGCTGGTCCGCAACTCGCGCCGGCATCCCTCGGTCAAGAAAACGCAGGCGCACTTCTCCTGGGCCCTGCGCCGGCCGAAGTACCTCCAGCGGCTCGATGCGGGGCTGCTCTGCACAGAGCAAGCCGACATCATGGCCCATTGCGGCCTGGCGTCGCTCGTGGTCGGCACGCTTTACCGCTGGTTCACCTTCGGCCGCTTGATATACGCCTGCGCCCGCTTCGAACGGCAACCGGGCCTCAAGCCGGTGTCCTGACTTCGACCCGCCGCCGCACAGCGGCGAGGCCCAGCAAGCCGGCGGCGAAGAGCGCCAGCGTGCCCGGCTCCGGAATATGGGCGGTGAAGTCGTCGACGAAGGTGAGGTAGGGCGGATTCGGCGGGCTGGCCGGGCCGGGGTTGATGATGCGCACCAGGGAGATCTGGGGTGCCGAGAACTGGATCAGCGCCGCCGGGTCGGTCATGACCGAGGCCGTCACCGCCAGCGTCGCCAGCAAGGCCGAGGCCGGGTCGAGGAACTCGACCATCGCCTGGCCGTTGCCGCCGTTGACGGCGAAGAAAGAGACGAACTGCGCGGGCTTGTCGAAGTCGATCAGGCCCACGGCCCCCGCCCCGCCGGCCCCCGCGCCGCTGATCAGATAGGCCGCGGGCGCGCTGCGGTAGAACTGCGGCGTGCCCTGAGTGACCGTGGTGCCGCCGGAGAAGCTCGCCGTCTTGCCGCCGCTGCCGATCGTGAAGGCACCGGTGCCCAGCGGCACGCCGGGCGGATCGAAGTTGGTCTGGATGACGGTCGCCTGCGCCGCGGCGATGCCGAAAGTGAGCGTGATTAGGAAAGAGAGCAGAGTTTTCATGGCCAGGTCGCGCACGCACGTCATCTTGACGTCCTCCCTGTTTGGTCCAACGACTGACGAACAGCACCCCCATGCACCGCGCCATGGTCGCGAGTGACCGTTCGCGAATCAACCGCATGACGCAAACGTGACCCTTCGTGAGGGCGAAGACGGCCGCTCCGCCCGCGCATCGTCGCTTTCTGGAAACAGACCGTTCACGCAGTCGTCGCTTGCCGCTGTCACGGCCTATCCCCATCCTCAGAATTTATTCACGTCCATTGGGAGATAGCGGATGTTCCGTCACGTCGCACTCGGCCTGACCCTGGCCGCGTCCGTCGCCTTGAGCGCGCCGGCGTTGGCCGAAGAGACCTTCAAGATCGACAGCGAGGGCATGCATGCGCAGATCGGCTTCAGGACTCTGCACCTCGGCTATAGCTGGCTGAGCGGGCGCTTCGACAAGTTCGACGGCAGCTTCACCTTCAACGAGAAGAGCCCGGCCGAATCCGCGATCGTCGTCAACATCGACGCGACGAGCCTCAACTCCAACCACGCCAAGCGCGACGAGCATCTGCGCAGCGCCGATTTCTTCGACGTCGCCAATCACCCCACGGCCAAGTTCGAGAGCACCAAGATCGAGGTCACGGGCGACAAGACCGGCGTGATCACCGGCGATCTCACGCTGCGCGGCGTGACCAAGCCGCTGTCCATCGACGTCGAGTACATCGGCGGCGGCGACGATCCCTGGGGCGGCTTTCGGCGCGGCTTCACCGGCACGGCCGAAATCGTGCCCGCCGACTTCGGCATGCCGCACATGATCGCCAAGCAGACCGTCTACCTCACCCTCGACGTCGAGGGCATCCGCCAGTAACGCGACACTTCACTGGCGCGTCTGTTTGAGCGGCGCCCAAGAACGAGGGCGGTGAGGCTCTGGCGGCCTCATCGCCCTTCTTCCATGGGCGCCGCCGGATTGGGCGCGTCGCAGCGAAGTTCGGCGCGCCTTTCGACGCCTTAAAAGAAATGACACGGATGAACGGAATGAACACGGATAGCACTGGTTGGCAGGCCGGGTCCGGTCACCCGTCCCATCCGTGTTTATCCCGTTCATCCGTGTCACGGGAATCCCTTTGACGTTCTGATCGCTCCTGCCCACTGGGGCGCCATGCAGCGGATCGTCGTTTCCGTCCTCCAGCCGGGATTGCCGGATGTAGCTACGTTAAACGCGCCCTCTGGATTCATGGGTCGGGCGCGGCGATAAAGGACGGGCACGCAGGGGCCCATCGCATCCAGAGGACTGCCTTGAGTGAAACAGCGACGCGCGCGGTCGACGCCCCTTGGGTCTGGCAGGGGGACGCGCTGCGCCTGGACGAGAGCCTTGTGCCCTTGGCCGACGACAGCCTGGCCGAACTGGCGGTGGTCGCCTCGGCGCTTCAAGGCCAAGACGGGCCTATCGAGGATCTGAGGCCCGACGACTTCACGCTCTCGGCGAGCGCGGCCCCGATCGCCGGGATCCGTGAGCGGCTCTATCGTGGCTGTGGCTTCGCGATCCTCGACCGCCTGCCGGTCGAGCGCTGGGACGAGCGCACGAGCAAGGCCTTGGCTTGGCTGCTGGTCGGCCTGCTCGGCCCGATCGTCATGCAGAAGCGCGACGGCACGCGGCTCTACGAAGTGCGCGATACCGGCACCGCGATGGGCCACGGCGTGCGCCGCTCGATCACCAATCTGGAGCAGGAGCTCCACACCGACGGCGGCTGGCTGCCGCTCGCGCCGGAGCTCGTCTGCCTGGCCTGCATGCGCCAAGCCGAGCGCGGCGGCTGGAGCCGCGTGGCGAGCCTCGGAACCGCGCACAACCGGCTTCTGGCCGAGAATGCAGTGGCGCTCGAACGGCTCTATCGCCCCTTCTACTGGGATCGGCAGGCCGAGCACGGGCCGGAAGAAACGCCCTGCAGTCGCCATCCGGTGTTTCAGCGCGAGGGGGCGACGCTGATCGCGCGCTACTACGACGACTATCTGCGCAATGGCCAGCGCCTGATGGCAGAGCCGCTGACCGAGGCCGACGAGGCCGCGCTGCAGGCC
Source organism: Kiloniellales bacterium (assembly GCA_022360075.1). The sequence goes on from JAKSDN010001428.1 coordinate 3,399, forward strand.
CTCCGCGCCATCCTGGAGGCCCCGGAGAACCGCATCGCCTTCCGCCTCGAGCCCGGCCAGATCGCGTTCTTCCACAACCACCGTATCGCCCACGCGCGCAGCGCCTTCGAGGATGGCGCGCCGCAGGGTGGGCGCCTTCTATTGCGACTCTGGGTGCGCGAGCGGGGCGGGATCGCCTTCGAGCCGGCGCCGTCGGCCTGATCGCCGACGATGCGATGGTGTGCCGGGGAGGGGGGCCGCGCCAACCTGCGAAGGTGACGCACCCTATTCCCCACGCCCCGGCGTGCCCGGCTCGCCCAAGTCCCAGAACAGGCCGGTCATGATGCGCAGGGCCTCGCGCGTGGTGTCTTCCAGGATGTGCTCGTTCGGGGCGTGCTGCGAGCAGGCGGCGTAGGAGTGCGGGACCCAGATGGTCGGCAGGCCGAGCACGTCCGAGAAGACGTCGTTCGGCAGGGAGCCGCCGAGGTTCGGCAGCACGGCGACCGGCTTCTCCGCCGTCGTTTCGATCGAGCGCACGACCCAGCGCGCCCAAGGATGATCCGGGTCCAGGCGGGTGGCCGCCATGGGATCGGGCGTCGGCGTGATCTCGACCATGCCGAAGCCGCGCGCGTCCAGGTGCCGGCGCAGGGCGGGCAGGAATTCGGAGGGGTCGCTCGGCACCACGTAGCGGATATGGCAGTGCGCCGTCGCGCGCGGCGGGACGGCATTGACCGGGTTGTCCGGGTTGCCGGCCTTGAAGGCCAGGACCTCGAAGGTGTTCCAGGCGAAGACCTTCTCGCCCGCCGTCAGGCCCGGCTCGCCCCAGCCGGGGTCGATCGCGGGCGCGGTCGGGCCGCCGTCGATCTCCAGCGCAGCAACGGCGGCGCTGACGTTCTCGGGGATCGGCGGCGGCCGCCATTCGGGCACCAGGATCTCGCCGCTGGCCGTGGTCAGGCTGGCGATTGCATGGGCCAGGATGATGCCGGGGTTGGCCAGCAGGCCGCCCCAGTTGCCGGAATGGTGGCCGCCTTCGCGCAGATCCACGCTGAGGTCGAAATTGAAGGCGCCGCGCGAACCCATGAAGATCGTCGGCCGGTCGGGCGCCAGACGCGGGCCATCGGAGGCGATGAAGACGTCGGCCGGAAACAGCGCCTTCTGGGCCGCGCAGAACGCGCGCAGGCCGGGCGAGCCCGCCTCCTCGCCGGTCTCGATCAGGATCACCGCATCGAAGCCGAGCCGACCGCGCGCTTCAAGCACGGCCGCGAGCGCGGCCATGTTGATGCTGTGCTGGCCCTTGTTGTCGGCGGTGCCGCGGCCGTACCAGCGCTCGCCATCCTTCTTCAGCGCCCAGGGGCTCAGGCCCTCGCGCCATTGATCGTCGTAGCCGCGCACCACGTCGCCGTGGCCGTAGCTCATCACCGTCG
>JAKSDN010000012.1 GCA_022360075.1 Kiloniellales bacterium
AATCCCGCAGAGCAGCAGGCGGTGGCGCTGCAGACCCAGATGATCTTTCAGGACCCCTTCGCCTCCCTCAACCCGCGCCTCAAGGTCGAGGAGATCATCGGCGAGGCGCCCCTGGTCCACGGCATCGTCTCGCGCGCGGAACTGCCGGGCTACATCGAGGAGATGATGCGCCGGGTCGGCCTCGACCCGGAGTATCGCCGGCGCTATCCGCACCAGTTCTCCGGCGGCCAGCGCCAGCGCATCGGCATCGCCCGCGCGCTGGCCGTGCGGCCCGTGTTCCTGGTCTGCGACGAGGCGATCGCCGCGCTCGACGTCTCGATTCAGGCCCAGGTCCTGAACCTCTTCATGGATCTGCGCGAGGATCTGGACCTCACCTATCTCTTCATCAGCCACGACCTGGGCGTGGTCGAGCACGTCTCAGACCGCGTCGTGATCATGTATCTGGGCCGGGTCGTGGAGGTGGCGCGCACCGAGGAACTGTTCCAGGAGCCGAACCATCCCTATACCCAGGCGCTCTTGAAGGAGGTGCCGCGCCTCGATGCGCGCGGTCTCGACTACCAGCCGATCGAAGGCGAGATCCCGTCGCCGCTCGACCCGCCGAGCGGCTGCCACTTCCATCCGCGCTGTCCCTACGCGGGCCAGCGCTGCCGGGAAGAGCGGCCGCAGCTCAAGGAGATCGCGCCGACGCGCTGGTCGGCCTGTCACCTGAACGATGGGGCGTTCTGAGCGGATTCGGCCGGCCCACTCCCGCGCCGGGCCTCAGAACTTGAAGGTGACGCCCACCACGCCGGCGAAGCCCTGGTTGTCCGCGCCGTTTTCGCCGTCCCAATTGGCGTAGATGCCCGAGAGGCTCGTGCGCACACCGGGTCCGAGCTCGTACTCGACGGCCAGGGCGCCCGAATCGAGGACGTCCTCGTCGCCGTTCAGGACGTCGCCCTCGACTTCGCCGTGGAACCAGACGCCGTTGAACGACCAGGGACCGATGTCGTACTGAATGCCGGCATCCCACGACCAGCCTTCGGTCGAGTTGGCGCCGCTGGTGTAGGTCGCAGCCGCGAGCGTGGTGAGCCTGGTCGAGAAGACGCCGGCCGGCGTTCGGGCTGCGCCGAGGGTAGCACCACCGAAGTCCGTCCGGCTGAAGGAGCTGGTGGTCGCCGTCACGCGGCCGTCGATCTCGGCCGCGACCGAGCCGCCGATCGTAAACCCGGCGTAGCCGACGTTGATGCCGCCGGAGACCTGCTGCATGTCGGGAATGCTGACGCGCCGGGTCTTGATCGCCGCACCGTTGGTGCTGGCGCCCAGCGAGGGATCGAGGATGACGATGTCGTCGTCCGGCGCCTCGGCCCGGCGATAGCCGCCCGCGACGGCGACGTTCACCCCGCCGAAGGACTCGACGAAGTTCAGGCCGACCGAGATGCCGTGACGATACTCGGTATCCTCGTCCGCCTGCACCGGGCTGTTTTTGCCTTCGCCGCTGAAGGCGAGGGCGCCCTGGTAGGACAGACCGAGCTGGAAGCCGAAAAGGCGAGGCGTGAAGTAGGTCAGCGTGTTCTCGTCGTTGCCGGTGTCGATGTAGGTCGAAAGGGCCGGCGTGCGGAACGCATCGGTGAAACCGGTGGGCGCGGGCACGAAGGAGGTGATCCAGCCGGTGTTGAGGAGCACGCCGACATCGGGGGCGGCGAACTGCATGAGATAGGCCGCGGTGTTCTCGGACCCGAAGTTGATGCGCCCGAAACCGCCTTCCATGTAGCCGAAGTTCTCGTCGATCTGATCGCCCGCCGAGAACGACTCGAGCTGAATGTTCGCGCCGAACATCAGACCGTTGTCGAGCGTGGTCTCGCCGGTGAACCAGACCTCGCCGTCGCTGAACATGCCGGTCTCGGCGAAATCGTTGCCGTCGTCGCTGACGTCGCCGACGCCGAAGAAGTTGTTCATGTAACCGCCCAGGCCCAGCTTGATGCCACCCTCGGCCATGGCCGGGCCGGAGACCATCGCGCCGGCGGTCGCAAGCGCGGTCGTGCTCATGAGACTACGTTTCATTCAAGTCCCTCCTGGGGCCTGACCCCTGGCTCGAAACGTCCCCTGTCCAAGATGTCTGCGCGGGATTATTCCGCGCCGGCGCCACAACGCCGAACCATACGACAACTATAGGCGGCAGAATCAGGAACTTTCAAAGGTCATTTGGATGACAGCGCCGGGTACGGCCGCAGGCGCCCTTGGTGTGGCGCGACTTCGGAATCTGCCGCCCCCGCCGCCTCGGGGTCATGGTTGGCCGGAGATGGATTCGAGATAGGCGATGAAGGCGGTGATCTCGTCCGGCGCCAGCGTGATCTCCGGCATCTGCGGCTGGCTGTGGCCGACGAGTATGCCCTCGGCCAGCGCTTCTTGCAGGTCGCTGACCGGCCAGTCCACGCCGAAGCTGGCGAAAGGCGGCGCGTCTTTCGCCGGGCTCTCCTCTCCGGGAACGACGGCATGGCAGCGCGCGCAGAGCCGCTGGGCGAGCTCCTTGCCGGCCTCGATTTCGCTGGCGAGGAGGGGCGACGCGATGACGCTAATCAGCAGCGCAAACACGGCCGATCGCAGCCAAGGCCTGGCTTGGCGCGGAAGAGCGAGGGCGGAATCCGCTATTGGAGGTTCTTGTCTTTGCACTCGATCAAGCTCGCATGGCGGTAGAAGTCGATTGGCCGGTCCCCGCCGTTTGGTCCATCCCTGGCGGCGCGGCGGGGACCTGGTCTCGGCTCGATGGCCGGGCTACTTCTTCGAGATGGCGATCTTCTTTTCCTTCGCCTTGGCCTCGGCGTGCTTCGGCAGCGACAGATGGAGGACGCCTTTGTCGTAGGTCGCCTTGATCGCCTCCGCATTGACCGTGTCGGGGACCCGGAAGGAGCGGCTGAAGGCGCCGTAGTGGCGCTCCGACAGGTAGAAGTCCTTCTTCTTCTTCTCTTCCGACTCGGCCTTCTTCTCGCCTTTGATGGTCAGCACGCCGTCGGCCATGGTCAGTTCGACGTCCGTCTCGTCCATGCCCGGCAGCTCGGCGGTGATCTCGATCGCGTCGTCGCTCTCGCTGACGTCGAAGCGCACGTCGATCATGTCGTGCATCGGGCCGGCCGGCATCTTGCCGAAGAGGTCGCGGTCCCAGAGATCACGCGACTGGGAAGGAAAGCGGGGCCAGCCGCGCATGTAGCCCTCGAACAGGTCGTCCATGCGCTTGCGCAGATCCATCATGGGTGCAAAAGGCCAGTCGGCGGCGCCGTGCGCCGGGGCCTTGGCGGAAGCCTTCTCGACTTGCTTGTTCGCCATTGCAGGTTCTCCTCGTGGCTGTCTCGGCCGGGGCTGGGGAGAGCCTCGGCCTCGCTCTCTATGGTTCGGCAAGGAGATACGACCCGGCTCCTGCGCTCACCTTGATCCAGGTCAAGCAGGGGTTGCGCCGTGGGCGGCGCGGCGAACAAGCGGCCGAATCAGGCCTGCTGAGCCTCGGCGATCAAGCGATCGACCAGGGCGCGTACCTCGTTCGGCGTGAAAGGCTTTTCCAGATAGGGACGGCCCGTGCGGTCGAGGAAGCCGCGCACCGACGGCCCGAGCGCGTCGCCGGTGATGAAGGCGATCCGCTCGGCGAGGTGGGGATAGTCGGCCTGGACCTTGCGGAACAGTCCGGGCCCGTCGAGGTCGGGCATGCGCAGGTCGCTCAGGATCAGATCGAACTCGGCCTCGGAGAGCCGCGAGAGGGCCAGGTTGCCCGACTTGGCGGTCTCGATCTCGTGGCCGCTGAGCGTGAGGATGTCGGTCAGCATCTCCGAGACCTCGGGCTCGTCGTCGACGACAAGGATCCGGCAGGCGCTGCGACCGCCTTCCAGGCGCTGCTCCTCGACCCGCTCGCGCGATCGGGTCTCCGAGCGGGGCAAAAGGATCGTGAAGCTCGTGCCCTTGCCCGGCGCGCTGCTGACCTCGATGCGGCCGCCGTGGGAGACGATGATGCCCTGGCTGACGGCGAGACCGACGCCGGTGCCGACGCCGTCCTTCTTGGTCGTGAAGAAGGGCTCGAAGATCCGCGATCTGACCTCGGCCGGGATGCCGGGGCCCGTGTCGTGGAACTCGATGCGCACGCGCGCGCCGGAGGACTCGCTCTTGGCCACGATCTGGAGCTCGCGCGCGCCGGTCTGCTCCGACATGGCCTGCTCGGCATTGATGATCAGGTTCATGAGGACCTGCGTGAGCTGATCCGGGTCGGCCCAGACCGGCGGCAGGTCCGGATCGAGGGCCCGCGTGACCTGGATGTCGGCGCTGCGCAGCGTGTAGCCGGTGACCTCGAGCGCCGAATCGATGACCTCTCGGACGTCCACGACGCGGCGCTGGGGCGAGCTTTGCCGGGCCATGGCGAGGAAGGTCTTGACGATCCGCGAGCAGCGATCCGCGGCGGTGCCAATGCGCTGGGCGCGCCGCCGGATCCCCGGGTCCTCCGCCGTCTCCTTGAGCATCAGGGCCTGACCGACGACCACCGACAGGGGATTGTTGAGCTCGTGGGCGACGCCGGCCAGAAGCGCGCCCAAGGCGTTGAGCTTCTCGCTCTGATAAAGCGCTTCGCGCTGATCGGCGATCTGCTGCTCGGCAAGCTTGCGCTCGGTCAGATCGAAGATGCCGGTAACGATCGCCTCCTCGCCGTCGTAGGTCAGCGGCTTGGCCGTGATCGCGACCGGAACCGGCGTGCCGTCGGCGCGGCGCTGCTCGACCTCGAGGGAATCGATCAGGCCGCTCTCGTCGAGCTCGCGGCAGGCCTGCTCGCGTTCGCCGGGATCGCCGTAGTAGTCGTCGATGCTGCTGCCGACGATCTCGTCTTGACTGAGCCCCCAAAGCTGCGAGGTGGCCGGGCTGGCGTAGAGGATGTTGTCGTCGCGCCGGCGCGTGATCACCACGGGCAGGGGATGGGCCTCGGTGATGCGCCGGAAACGCTCCTCGCTTTCGCTCAGCGCTTGCTGCATGCGCTTTTGCTCGGTGATGTTCATGCGCACGAAGACCAGGCCGCCCTCGGCCGTCGGGTGACGGCTGACGAGCATCCAGCGTCCATCCTCCAGCTCGACCTCGACCGGCTCGTCGTGCGCGAGCCAGAACGACCAGATCTCCTCGTTCGTGCGGCCGAGTAGGCGCTCGGCCTCGGCGCCGGAGCGGCCGGCGACGCTCTTGGACTTCGTGAGCGTGTTCCGCTGGAGCTCGGCGATGCTCGAGCCGACCAGTTCCTGCTCCGGCCGGTCGAAGAGCGACGCATAGGCGCGGTTGCAGATCACCAGGGACTTGGAGGTGTCGAAGACCGCGAAGCCGTTCGGCATGCTCTCGATGGCATCCTGGAAGAGCTGCAGCCAGCGCTGCCGGTCTTGCTCCACCCGTTTGCGCTCGGTGATGTCGAGATTGACCGTCAGGATGTGCAGCACCTCGCCGGCGTCGTCGAGCAGCGGGATCTTGGTGCTCCAGGTCACCAGCTCCTCGCCGTGCGCCGGCTCGAGTGTCTGCTCGTAGAAGGGCAGGCGCCGGCGGGTCTCGAGAAGCCTCTCCTCGCGGCTCTTCGAGAGAACCGGGACCTCGCCCTCGAAGAGCTCCGCGTCGGTATGGCCCACGGCTTGATCGCGGTTCAGGCCCCAGCACTCGGTGAACTGGCGGTTCACCATGCGATAGCGCAGGTCGCGGTCCTTGACGTGGATGACCGCGGGCACGGCGTCCATGACGATCTCGAGCAATCGCAAGCTCTCGCTGGCGCTGCGCCAGGCCTCGACCTGCTCGGTCACGTCGGTATAGGTGCTCACGAAGCCGCCGCCGGCGATGGGGCGGCGCCGGACATCGATCTCACGGCCGTCGGCGGTGTGATAGCGGAAGGTCGTCTCCTCGTCCGACTGGAAGGTCTCGAGGACGTTCGGCAGGAGGTTGCCGTCCTTGTCGCGGATGTTCGCGTCTTCGGTCAGATTGAAGGTCGCGATCTCCTGCACCTCGGCACCCTCATAGAGCCGCTCGCGCTCCGTGCCGAGAATGGTGGGCAGGCGGTCGTTCCAGACGACGAGGCGCAGATCCCGGTCGACGAAGGAGATGCCGTCGGTCATGTTCTCGAGCGTGGCGCGCAGCAAGGCTGTCTTGTTGGCCAGCTCGGCCTCGCGGTCGAAGACCTCGCGGTTGCGTCGCTCCAGGTTCTCGACCAGCTCGCGCAACGAGCGCCGGGTCTCCTCGAAGCTCTTCGCCAGAACGCCGAGCTCGTCTTCACGCTGCCAGCGCAGGGGCTGATTGAGGCGTCCGCTGGCCAGGGCGCGGGACTGCTCGACCAGGAGATCGACCGGATTGAGGACCTTGAATCGCAGAAGCTGAAAGATGATCAGGATGCCGAGCGCGACCTGCAGGAAGCCGGTGAGGAAGATCTGCGTCCACTGCTCGGCGATCTCCGCCTCGACGCGCGCGGTGCTGACCTCGACGCGAACGGCGCCGATGGTCTCCTGATCCCGTACCACGGGCGCTTCGCGGGCCAGGCGCTCGCCTTTGGCGCGCTCGGCGTCCTCGGCCACCAGGAACTGCGCCATCATGGGCGCGGTCACGGTGATCGCCGTGATGCGCTCGTCACGCATCAGGACGTCGAGCAGGGGACGGCCGTGTTCGGGCCTGACTTCCCAGATCGGCGTCTGCATGCCGATCGCCAGAACTTCGACGATGCGGCTGTGATCCTTCTCCAGCTCCTCGATCAGGCCGGCACGTCTGTTCGACAGATCGCGCCAGGCGGTCAGAGCGATGGGGAGCGATAGGCCCAGCACCAAGGCGATCGCGATGGTCGAGCGCAGTGACAGATTTGCGACAGCGTTCCGCAAACGTGAAATCGGTGATTGCACGGTTCGCGAGCCTCCCGATGGCGGCCCGGTGTCGAGCCGAACCGCGTGTTGGATTCTCTTATTCTAGGTATTTTTGCATGATCCGTTTCAAGCGCCCATCCGCCTCCAGGCGCCGGATCGCTTCGTTGACGGCCTGCACCAGAGCCGGATCGACCGACTTCTCACTGAATATCAGATGCAGGGCCTCGCCGGCAAAGCGCCGCGGATGCCGCTCGATCTGGTCGGTGATGCCGAGATGCTTGGCTTCGGCAACGAGAACGCCGACGTCGTCGACCAGATAGCCGTCGATCCTGCCGTGCAGCAGCTTTCGAAGGTTGGTCGGGTAGTCGACGGTCGCATCGACCTGCGCGGCGAAGGCTTCGTCCTTCATGAGCTCGGCGAACTCTTCGCCGTAGTGGTAGCCGGCGATGACGCCGAGCCGGAAGCCGGTCTGGGCTATGGCCCTCAGGTCGGCCAGCGCGTGCTTGTCGCTCTCGCCACGGCGCACGTAGATGGCCACCTCGGCACTGCGATAGGGCTCCGAGAAGTGGGCGAAGGCCTCGCGCTCGGCGCTTCGGCTGGCGCTGGTGGCCACGTCGAGCGCGCCGCTTTCGATCTCGAGCATGACCCGGGCCCAGGGAAGCTCCCGGAAGGTCAGCTCGCAGTCGATCTCCTGCGCGATGGCTTCGATCAGCTCGATGTCGGCGCCCGTCAAGTCGCCCTGCTCGTCGAGGAAGGTGTAGACGGCATAGGGCTCCCAGCCCACGCTCAGCCGACAGGCGGCCTCGGCCGCGCCGTCGCGCCCAATCGGCGCGAGAACCAGCAGCACCGCGGCCAGGGACGTCAAAAGCGAGAAGGCGGCTTTAACACCGGTCTCATCAGTTCCTTGCCGTGGCGCCTGACGGGATTGCGGCGGCCCCGCACGACGTGTATTGACCATCCCCTGTATCCTTCCCCAACCGGCTATGCGCCGGCTCCTCCAGCGAGTCCCCATCCACCGACCTGGTGGCGCTCGCCGCTTGGCCAGGCTCGACCTGGAGGAGGATAGCCCAAGCTTCCGTCCAGCGGATTTAGGGAGCAAGTGTTTCCCCCAGGTTTCAGGCTTTGTTCACCCCGGTCTCTATGGTTTCAGCGGCCGGAACGTGTTCATGATCGTCGCTGTTCCCGCCAGTCGGGCAATGGGACTGCGCCGATCCGGGGCCTGTGCCGTCGCGGGTCGAGTCGATGCCGATCGGAAAGCAAGGAGTGATCATGGAACTCGGGGCAATCGAAGCCGTTCGCGTTTTCACCTTCGATCTCGCGCGGGCGCGGGCCTTCTACTGCGAGACGCTGGGTCTGGCGGCGCTGTCATCCGGAGACGGCGTGGTAATCCTCGATACCGGGCAGGCGAAGCTGCTGATCGAGGCGGCCGATCCGGACGATGCGGAGGAACGCCCGCTGGTCGGCCGCTTCATGGGGATCTCGTTCACGGTCGAGGATGCGCAGCGGAGCGCCGATTGGCTGACCGGGCGGGGCGTGGCCCTGGAGGCGCCGCCGGAACGCCAGGCCTGGGGCGGCGTTTTGGTCCATTTCCGGGATCCCGACGGCAACATCCTGACCCTCGTCGAGTACCCGTGACCGAAGGCCACTCAGATCTGTGGTACAATGGCATAACGCAGCTGGACGAGGAATCTGTTCCCATAATTGGCGGTGGCGCGGTCTCCGGAACCTTGAAATGTTCTAAACTGACCCCCATCTCCTTGCATAAGAAAGTCCCCGGAAAAGCTGCTGAGTGAGAGGAGCACGCGAAGCGGTCGAGTGCTCTCGTAGTTCTGCGCCACTCGTTTATCGGCGCTCCGAAAGCGTCACTGGAGATTGCGTTAGAGGAGCTTGGAAGATCGTGAACCCGCTCAATTTCTCACCTGGTGACGACATCTCACGCCTGGCTCAGGAGTCTCGCCGCTATCCCTTGCTGGAAGCGGAGACCGAGCGGCGCGTGTTCGAAGACTGGCGCGACAAGGGCGATCGTAAGGCCCTCGACATGCTGGTCGGTGCCCATCTGCGGCTGGTGCTCAAGATCGCCCGGCGCAACTCGGGCTACGGCTTGCCGCTCTCGGACCTGGTCTCCGAGGGTTTCGTCGGCCTGATGCAGGCGGTCGCGAAGTTCGACCCGGACAAGGGCGCCCGTTTTGCCACCTACGCAAGCTGGTGGATCCGGGCGACCATTCACGAGTACATCCTGCACTCCTGGTCGCTCGTGAAGATCGGCACGACCGCGGCGCAGAAAAAGCTGTTCTTCAATCTGGGCCGCCTGAAGCGCGAGCTGATGCAGTTCGACGACGGCGATCTGCCGCCCGAGGCCGTGGCCCACATCGCCACGGCGCTGGATGTCCGCGAGGACGAGGTCATCGACATGAACCGGCGCATGAGTTCCGGCGATTGGTCGCTGAACGCGCCGGTCGGCGACGAAGAGGGGCGCGGCGAGTTCGTGGATCTCCTGGTCGACGACTCTCCGGACGTCGAAAGCCTGGTCGCCGATGCGGACGAGTACGGCAAGCGCCGCTCACTGGTGCATGTCGCTCTGTCGCAGCTCAACGAGCGCGAAAGAGACATTGTCGAAAAGCGCCGTTTGAGCGAAAATCCCGAGACGCTCCAGGATCTCGGCGAGCGCTACGGCATTTCCCGTGAGCGGGTCCGACAGATCGAGGCCCGTGCCCTCGAAAAGTTGCAGCGGATCGTGGAAGACGCCGGCGAGGCGGCCCGGGCCGGCGCCGGCCGGTCGCCCGCGCCGGAGATGGCCTGGGTCGAGGGCCGCTGACGGAGCCGTGCACGGCGGCGAAGTTCGAATAGCTTTGGAAGGAGACGGAATGGCCAAGGAAGAGATGATTCGTTTCGAGGGCGCGGTAACCGAAAAACTACCGAACGCCATGTTCCGCGTATTGCTCGACAACGGGCACGAGATCATTGCGCATACTTCGGGGAAGATGCGCAAGCATCGCATCCGGATCATGGCCGGCGACCGCGTCGACGTCGAGATGACCCCCTACGATCTCTCCAAAGGCCGGATCACCTTCCGTCAC
>JAKSDN010000263.1 GCA_022360075.1 Kiloniellales bacterium
TCGCAGCTCCAGCGGATCTCCACCCCGCGGTAGAGATAGGCCTTGGAGCGGGCCATGCGATAGAGCCGGTCGGGGCGAAAGCGCGTCGCCCCGAAAATCTTGCCGTCGGGGCGGAACTGGATCGTCGTGCCGCGCCGGTTCGGCGCCTTGCCGACATCCTTGAGCTTTGCCTTGGGCCGGCCGCGCTCGTAGCTCTGCCGCCAGAGCCTGCGCTCGCGGGCGACTTCGATGGTCAGGGCCTCCGACAGGGCATTGACCACCGAAAGGCCCACGCCGTGCAGCCCGCCGGAGGTGGCATAGGCCTTGTCGGAGAACTTGGCGCCGGAGTGGAGCGTCGTCAGGATGACTTCGAGTGCCGACTTGCCCTTGAATTTCGGATGGGCGTCGACTGGAATGCCGCGGCCGTTGTCGCGCACGGTCACCTCGTTGTCGGCGCCGAGCTCGAGCTCGATCCGGGTCGCGTGGCCCGCCACCGCCTCGTCCATGGCATTGTCGATCACCTCGGCGACCAGATGATGCAAGGCACGCTCGTCGGTGCCGCCGATGTACATGCCGGGGCGCCGACGCACCGGCTCGAGGCCCTCCAGGACTTCGATATCCTTGGCCGAGTAGGCGCTGGATTTGGCACTCTGAATAGGGTCTTGAAAGAGGTCGGCCATGGAGCTTTGGAGAGGCCTTTCTATCTCGGCTGGACGCTACGAAACACCTTATGCTGTATGTGATCGGAGCTTGGAAAACAATATCTCGATAGCTAGGTTGATGCCATGACGGAAGCACAGGACCAGCCGCGCGGCGATCTCGCGACCCGAACTCTGGCGATGCCGGGCGATGCAAACCCGAGCGGCGACATCTTCGGCGGCTGGGTGCTGTCGCAGATGGACATCGCAGGCGGCATCACCGCGGGCGCGAGGGCCGCGGGGCGAGTCGCCACCGTTGCCATCGATGCCATGACCTTTCACCGTCCGGTTTACATCGGTGACGTGCTATGCGTCTATGCCGATGTCGAGCGCGTGGGCCGAACCTCGATGGCCATCCACCTTGAGGCCTGGGCGCTCCGCGGCCGTCTCGGCCAGCGGGTTAAGGTGACGGAAGGGCTTTTCACCTTCGTTGCCATCGATGCCGAAGGATGTCCGCGGCCTGTGCCGCAGGAGGAGAAAGCGTGATACGGCGTCTGGCCGGCTCCTTCCTGGCCATCCTGTGCACACTCAGTGGTGCGACAGGGGCGTGGTCCGGCGAGGCGGATGTGGTCGCCGCCAAGGCCTATCCAGAGGGCGGCGGCGAGTGGCGCTTCGAGGTCACGGTCCGTCACGGCGATACCGGCTGGGATCACTACGCAAACAAATGGGATGTCCTGGCCCCCGATGGCAGCGTGCTCGGCACGCGCACCCTGCTTCATCCCCATGAGAACGAGCAGCCCTTCACCCGCTCGCTCGGCGGAGTCGCCGTCCCGGAGGGTGTCGGCAGCGTGCGAATTCGCGCTCATGATTCGGAGCACGGTTACGGCGGTGCAGAGATCGAGGTCCCGCTTCAGCGCTGAATTCGGGGCCTCAGATCCGCTATATTGCGGAGACCGCCCAGCGTTTCATCAACATATTGGCGCTAGCGGCCGCGGGATCCGATGCCGTCGACCTTCATGCGATGAGTTTTTCCGCGGCGCTCGAAGAGCCTGACGGGCTCCTCGAGTTCCGATTGTCCAGTTTGGCCAGATAGCTTTCGGCGCCAGTTCCCGACGGTCTGAGGGGACACGCCGCAGGCGCGCGCGATCGCCCGGTCGGACCAGCGGCTGAGTTCCGGATCGCAAAGATAGCGAACCACCTCGGCGCGGCGCTCCGTCGCGCTGCGCAGATCGGGCTCCGCCAAGGCCTCGCTCTGGGCCTGCTCCAGCGCATCGAGATCGGCGTCGAGCCGTTGGACCAAGCGCTGCAGCGCGTTCCGGTCCGGCGGCGGGCGGGCGCCGCGCTCGAGAAGATCGGCGAGGACGGCCAGGCGGATGCGCAGATCGGCCGTGCTGGCGCCGGGCAGACGATAGAGGATCAGCTCCTCGATGACGGCCGCCCGGATCTGATAGATGCGCAGGACCATGGCGTTGGGAAACAGCGGGCCATTGCCGTCCTCACGCCGCCTGATTGCCCACCATTCGTCCGATGCCGCGGTCAGATCCTTGGGCAAAGGCTTGCCGTGGTGGGCGATGGCGACCAGACGGGCGTCGGTGGGCGTGCCCGCCTCGAACTCTACTCTCAGCCAGGCGTCTTCGGGCGCTTCCAATGCGACCGGCTGTGAATCCTCGGCGGTCGGGTCCATGGGCTCACATCGTGGACAGCGGAAGAGGTCAACGACCTGTCTATTCTGGACAGAAACTAGATTCAACCGCCGGCAAGCGCAAGATCTGGCCGCCGGATAGGGGCGGTCATAGGATCTGAGGCCGGCGAAAATGGCGAAAAAGGAAAGGCCCCGCTCATCGAACGGGGCCATGGTCAGTGGGTGGTCAGAGTCGAGACCACCAGATCTTGGGTTGGTGCCGAGATTTCTCGCTAGCAGCTATAGTACATCTCGAACTCGATGGGATGCGGCGCATGCTCGAAGGCATAGATCTCTTCCCACTTGAGCTCCATGTAGGCCTCGATCTGGTCCTTGTTGAAAACGTCGCCCGCGAGCAGGAACTCGTGGTCGGCCTCCAGGGCCTCCATGGCCTGACGCAGCGAGCCGCAGACGGTCGGGACGTCCTCGAGCTCCTCGGGGGGCAGGTCGTAGAGGTTCTTGTCCATGGGATCGCCCGGATGGAGCTTGTTCTGGATCCCGTCGAGGCCGGCCATCAGCATCGCCGAATAGGTGAGATAGGGGTTCCCGGCGGGGTCCGGGAAGCGCACCTCGACGCGCCGCGAGGCCGGGCTCGAGCCGAAGGGAATACGGCAGGAAGCCGAGCGGTTGCGCGAGGAGTAGGCGAGCAGGACCGGCGCCTCGAAGCCGGGGATCAGCCGCTTGTAGCTGTTCGTGGTGGGGTTGGCGAAGGCGTTGATCGCCCGGGCGTGCTTGATGATCCCGCCGATATAGTGGAGTGCCGTCTCCGACAGGCCGGCATAGCCGTCGCCGGCGAAGGTCGGCTTGCCGTCCTTCCAGATCGACTGATGCGTATGCATGCCGGAGCCGTTGTCGCCCGCGACCGGCTTCGGCATGAAGGTCGCCGTCTTGCCGTAGGAGTGCGCGACGTTGGCGACCACGTACTTGTAAATCTGCATGTTGTCGGCGGTGCGCACCAGGGTGTCGAA
>JAKSDN010000614.1 GCA_022360075.1 Kiloniellales bacterium
CTCGCCTGCCGGTAAGCCTCCAGCAGGGCCTCGGCCCGTTCGATCAAAGCGCTGGTGAGAATAGGCCCATCTCCAGCCAGTAGGCGACCAAGGCGCAGAGCGCGCCCGCGTAAAGACCCGCCACCATGTCGTCGAGCATGATCCCGACGCCGCCGTGCAAGGCGCGGTCGCACCAGCTCGCCGGCCAGGGCTTGACGATGTCGAGGACGCGAAACGTCAGGAAACCGAGCAAGAAGAGAAGCGGGTCGAGAGCAGCCGGCACGAGGGTCAGCCATTGGCCTGCAACCTCGTCGATGACCACGGCGCCGGGATCCTCGCTCTGCGCCGCCTCTGCATAGCGACCGCCGGCCCAGATCCCCACCAGGCAGGCGATGAGCGAGGCGACCAGGAGAGCCCAGGGACCGCCGAGCCAAGCGATCACGGCGGCGAAGGGCAGGGCGGCGAGCGAGCCCCAGGTGCCGGGCACTTTCGGCAGCAGGCCGGCGCCGAACCAGGTCGCGATCAAGCTGACGGGATGCGCGAAAGGCAGGGCGGCGCGACGGGCCATTCAGCGCTCACCCGGCAGGCTTACGCTGGCGCTCGCCTGCGCGGCGATACCCTCGCCACGCCCGGTGAAGCCGAGCCGCTCGGTCGTCGTCGCCTTGACACTCACCCGGCTGGGCTCGATGTCGAGCAGCTCGGCGATGCGCCGCGCCATGTCCTCGCGGTGTGGGCCGACCTTCGGACGCTCGCAGATCAGGGTCACGTCCAGGTTGACGATGCGCCCGCCGCGCTCGGCGATCAGCTCGGCGGCGTGGCGAACGAAGACGGCGGAGTCCGCGCCTTGCCAGCGCGGATCGCTGGGCGAGAAGTGCTGTCCAATGTCGCCGAGCGCGGCCGCGCCGAGCAGTGCGTCGGTCAAGGCATGCAGCCCGACATCGGCGTCCGAGTGGCCCTGTAGACTCCGCTCGTGAGGGATCGGCACGCCGCACAGCATGACCCGGTCGCCCGGCCCAAAGCGGTGAACGTCGAAGCCATGACCGATCCGCGTCTCCCGTGTCGAAGCCGCGCCGCGTTCGAGCATGCGCTCGGCCCGCGCCAGATCCTCGCGGGTGGTCACCTTGATGTTGTCGCTCGTCCCGGGGACGAGGGCGACGGCGAGGCCGGCGCGTTCGGCGACGGCGGCATCGTCGGTCAGTGCGCGGGTCGCCGGGTCGGCGAAGGCAGCCCGATGCGCTTCGACTATGTCTGTGAATCGGAAGCCCTGCGGCGTCTGCGCCAGCCAGAGGCCGTCGCGGCTCAAGGTCCCCGAGATGCGGCCGGCCGCCTCGCGCTTCAGGGTGTCGGTCAAGGGCACGGCGGCGATGGCGCCCGGCTCGCTATCCAGCGCGTCCAGCACACGGTCGATGATTTCGGCGGAGACGAAGGGGCGGGCGCCGTCGTGGATCAGCACCTTGCGTGGCGCGAAAGGCTCGAGGCTTTCGAGGCCGAGGCGGACCGAGTCCTGACGCGACTCACCACCGGGTACCGGCTCCAGAACCGCAAGGCCGCTCGCGGCGGTGTCGTAGTGCGCCCGGTCGTCGCCATGGATCACCGCGCGCACCGCCTCGACGCGCGGATGCGCCTCGAAAGCCGCCAGGCTCCGCCGCAACAAGGGGCGGCCCGCCAGGGTCGCGTACTGCTTGGGCAATTCCCCGCCGAAGCGCGAGCCGCGTCCGGCGGCGACGACCAGGGCGATCGCTTCGGCCATGCTGTCGGTCCTCGATCCTGCAGGCCGGCGAGACACCGTCCCGCCGAAGGTCGGCGCGAGCCTAGAGCCCTCTATCGTCGCGGCCAAGAGCTGATTATATAGAGCGCATGGCAAACAACCTGGTCTTCAGCCTGACGGCTCTGATGGCTCTGGTGCCGGCTTCGGTGCTGCCTTATCGCCGGCAGGGCCAGCGGCGCGATCTCCTGTTCTGGTCGCTGCTGTGCGCCGCCGTGGCGGGGCCGGTCGCCTTCACCGTGGCCGAACTTCTGGATAGCTGGAAGAGCGATCTCAGCGTGGCCTTGTGGGTTTCGGTTGCCAGCTCCGTCAGCGTCTTCGCCCTGATCGCAGCGGTCTCGCGGGAAGCTTGGCGTCTGGCGCCGTTGCTCTTGCCCTATCTCTGTCTCCTTGCGCTTCTGGCGATCGTTTGGGGACAGGCGCCGAGCCAGGCGCCGCCCTCCAGCGCGCCCGATGCCTGGCTGTTGCTTCACATCGTCGTCTCGGTCGCGACCTATGCCTTCTGCACCATCGCCGCCGTTGCGGGTGCCGCCGTTCTGATCGAGGAGCGCTCGTTGAAGCGCAAGGGAGCCATGCGGCTTACCCGCTTGCTGCCGCCGCTGGTCGATGCCGAGAGTTTGCAAATCCGCTTGCTCGGCGCGGCCGAGATCGTCTTGGGACTCGGTGTCGTCACCGGCATCTCCGTGCAGTACCTGAAGAGCGGCAGCCTGATCGCCCTCGACCACAAGACCGTGCTCTCGCTGATCGCTTTCGCGGTGATCGCCGCTCTCCTGCTCGTGCATCACCGCAGCGGTCTGCGCGGCCAGCGTGCCGCGCGTCTCGTGCTCCTGGCCTACCTGCTGCTGACGCTTGCCTACCCCGGTGTGAAGTTCGTCACAGATGTCTTGATGGGTCAGGCCTAGAAGCATCGTCGAGATGCTCTGCTCCGTTTGCCTTGTATGCGGTTTGCTGCCTCGTTGTCCGTTCGGCTCCGGACAGCAGCCGAAGTCGCGCGGCGATTCATTCGGCGTAGAGATCGGCGATGGGGACGTGTTGGGCGAAAGCAGGTCTTCGATCGGCCTAGCTTGATTTGGCGAGGTAAAGAAAAAGTTCGCTTCTATGCGAGACAAGCTTTACCGACTCGTTGCGAATCTGCCTATAGTCACCCTGTCAAGCATGTTACCAACGTTTAGGTGCTCAAGGTTATGGCTACAGCAAAAGGTTCTTCCAAGAAGCGTACCGTGAAGAAAGCCGCCGCCAAGAAGGCCACGGCAAAACGGACAGTGAAGAAGGCGACCGCCAAGCGGACCGTTAAGAAGGCTGCGGCGAAGAAGCGCACCGTCAAGAAGGCGGCAGCGAAGCGCACGGTGAAGAAGGCGGCAGCGAAGAAGCGCACCGTCAAGAAAGCCGCGGCGAAGAAGCGGACCGTCAAGAAGGCGGCAGCGAAGAAGCGCACCGTCAAGAAGGCGACGGCCAAGCGCGCGGTGAAGAAGGCCTGACCAGAGGTCGCCGTGATCGCGCGCCAAAGCGTGCTCGCTCGTGAAAAGAGCACGCCTCCGCATTTCGACCGGGTGATGCCGAGCGCACGGGGGAGTCCATTGCGCGCTCGGTGCGAGCCCGCGCGCAAAGCGGAACGTGCGCGCAAGTGGAACACGATGGTCGTTGCTTTGATGCCGGCTCATTGTGGCCCGGGGGGTCCAGCTAGGATCTGCTAGATGTCTGAGAATGGCACCGGCGATCGCCATGAGCGCGAGCGACGAGTTGCCTCGGATGACATCGAGGGCTGACCAGATCCGCGACCAACGTCGTGGATCTGGCAGGGGCAAGGGGTGAAGTCTCGGGCGGTCTTTGATCGCGCGATGAGATGTCTTGACCCCTTCTCGCTGAGTTTGTTTTGCACTCCGAGAGACGATCTCGGAGCGTTTTGTGTTGGGCATTTCCATTACCGGATTTAGTCGCTAAGAATGCGCATTGTTTGGGCATATTGGGAGTTTGCCTAAAGGATGGGCATCAAGGTCGGCCCCATTGAGTTGGTTGGCCCCGTCGCTCTGGCCCCCATGTCGGGCATCACGGATCGACCCTTCCGCGCGTTGGTGAAGTGCAGCGGCGTGGGGCTCGTCGTCTCGGAAATGATCGCGAGCCAGGCGATGATCCGGGCGACGCGGGACTCCATGAAGATGTCGAGCAACTGCGCCGAGGAGTATCCGATGGCGGTGCAGCTTGCCGGCTGCGAGCCCGAGATCATGGCCGAGGCGGCGCGGCTCAATGTCGACCGCGGCGCGGCGATCATCGACATCAACTTTGGCTGCCCGGTCAAGAAAGTGGTTAACAAGCTCGCCGGCTCGGCGATCATGCGCGACGAGGTCCTGGCCGCGCGGATCCTCGAAGCGACGGTCAAGGCGGTGCCGATACCGGTGACCTTGAAGATGCGCACTGGCTGGGACGAGGCCAACCGAAACGCGCCGCGCCTGGCACGCATAGCCCAGGACTGCGGCATTCGCATGATCTCGGTCCACGGCCGCACTCGCTGCCAAATGTACAACGGCGATGCCGACTGGGACTTCGTGCGGCAGGTCAAGAACGCGGTGTCGGTTCCGGTTCTGGTGAACGGCGACATCCAGAGCGTGGCGGATGCGCGCCGGGCCCTGTCGGCTTCTGGCGCGGACGGCGTCATGATCGGGCGCGGCGCCTGCGGGCGCCCCTGGTTCCTGAGGCAGGTCCTCGACGACCTTGCCGGACGGCCCGTGCAGCCCGCGCCGTCGGTCGAATGCCAACGCGACCTCGTGCTCGAGCACTATGAATCACTGCTGTGCCACTACGGTCGGGAGCGCGGTGTCGCCATCGCGCGCAAGCACCTCGGCTGGTACGCAAAGGGACTGCCCCACGCCGCCGACTTCCGCGCCGCCGTTAACCGGGAGCGAAACGTCGATCGGGTGAAGGCCATGATCAAGGACTTCTACGACCGTTCCCTTGAGCAGCAGGCGGCCTGATGGCGGTCTCGGCAAACAGCCTCGGCTCGACCAAGCCCGGCGCCTCGATCGATGCTTCGTCGATCCTCAACACGCTGCCCGAGGCCGTGGTCGCCCTCGATAGCGCCGAGCGCTTTGCCTACGTCAACCAGGCCGCCGAGCAGTTCTTCAAGACCTCCGCGCCGGGCCTCTTGGGCCGGGGTCTCGGTGACTATCTGCCGCAGGACAGCCCGGTCTTCGGCATCATCCGTCACGCCCGCGAAGGCGGGCACAGCGTCTCCCAGACGGGCCTGACCATCGACTCGCCGAAGCTCGGCACCCGCTTCGTCTCGATCGAGGCGGCACCCATGAGCGAGCGGCCGGACCACACCGTCGTCTCGCTCCAGGAACGCTCGATCGCGCGCAAGATCGACCATCAGCTCGTGCACCGGAATGCCGCGCGCTCGGTCACGGCGATGGCGGCGATGCTGGCCCACGAGGTCAAGAACCCCTTGTCGGGTATCCGCGGCGCCGCGCAGCTCTTGGAAAGGCAAGCCGATCCTAACGACGTGACGCTGACCCGCCTGATCTGCGACGAGGCCGATCGCATCGTCGCCCTGGTGGACCGCATGGAGATGTTCGCCGATCAACGGCCGATCGAGCGCAGCGCCGTCAACATCCACGAGGTATTGGAACATGTGCGCGGCCTGGCGCAGGCCGGCTTCGCCCGGCGGGTGACGTTTCACGAGTCCTACGACCCTTCCTTGCCGCCGGTTTACGGCAATCGCGACCTGTTGATTCAGGTGTTTCTCAACCTGATCAAGAACGCCGCCGAGGTCGTGCCCGAGCAGGACGGCAGGGTGACGCTCTCGACCCGCTACCAGCATGGCGTCAGGCTCGCGGTCCCTGGCAGCGGCAGCCGGGTCGACCTTCCGCTGACCGTCGTGGTCGAGGATAACGGCCCCGGGATTCCGGAGGATTTGCAGGCCCATCTTTTCGAGGCCTTCGTGACGACCAAGATCGGCGGCCGTGGGCTCGGTCTCGCCCTGGTGGCCAAGATCGTCGGCGACCACGGCGGGGTGGTGGAGTTCGATTGCGAGCCTGGTCGCACGCGCTTCAAGGTCATGTTGCCCAAGGCCGATCCATCCACGATTGGCGCTCGCGAGGCGGGGGCCCGGTCGCGATGATGCCGGCAACGATCCTTGTCGCCGACGACGACCGGGCGATCAGAACGGTTCTGACTCAAGCCCTGGGCCGCGAAGGCTACAACGTGCGCAACACGGGCAGCGCGCGCGCCCTGTGGGACTGGATCGAGCAGGGTCAGGGCGATCTCGTCATCACCGACGTCATCATGCCCGACGACAATGGCCTCGACCTGATCCCACGCATCCAGGGCATCCGCCCGGATCTGCGCATCATCGTCATGAGCGCCCAATCGACGCTGCTGACCGCGGTCAAGGCCGCCGAGCGCGGCGCCTTCGAATATCTGCCCAAGCCCTTCGACCTGACGGAGCTGATCGCGGTGGTCGAGCGGGCCTTGTCCGAGCCTCAGGATGACGCCCCCGAGGCGAGCGTCGAGGAGCCCGATACACCGGAAGAAGAGGCGCTGCCGCTGATCGGCCGCTCGCCCGCCATGCAGGAGATCTATCGGGTCTTGGCGAGGCTCATGGGCACCGACCTGACGGTGATGATCTACGGCGAGTCGGGCACCGGCAAGGAGCTCGTCGCACGTGCCCTGCATGATTACGGCAAGCGCCAGTTGGGGCCCTTCGTCGCCATCAACATGGCGGCGATCCCCCGCGACCTGATCGAGAGCGAGCTCTTCGGGCACGAGAAGGGCGCCTTCACGGGCGCGGCGACGCGCTACTCCGGCCGCTTCGAGCAGGCGCGCGGCGGCACGCTCTTTCTCGACGAGATCGGCGACATGCCACTCGAGGCCCAGACGCGCCTGCTGCGCGTGCTGCAGGAGGGCGAGTACACGACGGTCGGCGGCCGCACGCCGATCCGCGCCGATGCCCGGATTGTCAGCGCCACGCACCGCGACCTGCGTCAGATGGTGCGCCAGGGCCTGTTTCGCGAAGACCTGTTCTACCGCCTGAACGTCGTGCCGATTCGTCTGCCTCCGCTGCGCGAGCGGCCCGAAGACGTGCCGGATCTGGTTCGGCACTTCTTCGCGCAGGCCCAGGCCGACGGCTTGTCGGCGAAGCGCCTCGACCCCGAGGCGATGGCCTTCATCAAGGCCGCGCGCTGGCCCGGCAACGTGCGCGAGCTCGAGAACCTGATCCGCCGCCTGACGGCCCTCTATCCGCAGGAGACGATCGGGCTCGAGATCGTCGAGAACGAGATGGCCGAGGCGGCCAACACGGGCCGCAGCACCGGCGAGGCCAGCGACTCCCTGAGCGTGGCGGTGGAACGCCATCTGCGAGACTACTTCTCGGCCCACAAGGGGACGCTCCCCGCCGCCGGGCTCTACGACCGCGTGCTGCGCGAGGTCGAGCGTCCGCTGATCGAGCTTACGCTCGGGGCCACGCGCGGCAATCAGCTCCGCGCCGCGAAGCTGCTGGGCCTCAATCGAAATACGCTGCGCAAGAAGATCCGCGACCTGGACATCCAGGTGGTCCGGGGCGTTAAATAGCCTGTGGCAAATTCGCAACAGGTCGAGCTGGAAGCGAACACCGTCGGGCTCGCCGAGGGCGGTCAAGACCCTGCCGAGGCGCCTGCGCGCAACCCCAACGGTGCCTGGCGTCGTTTCGCCGACTGGTCGGGTCGGGTCAACCTCGAGCGAAAGCTCGCCGTTGCCCTCCTGATCGCTGCCGTCACTTCGGGCGTTGCCACCTTCGCGGCCATGACCGAGCGGCTGCCGGCGGCCGCGGATGCCTGGGTCATTCTGCTGCTGCTGAACCTCGACCTGGTGCTTCTGCTCTGCCTGGGTGCCCTGATCGCCCGCCGGCTCGTGATCCTGCGCATCGCCAACAAGCGGGGCGCTGCCGGCGCACGCTTGCACGCCCGCCTGGTCGCACTGTTCAGCCTGGTCGCCGTGATGCCGACCATTATTATCGCGACCTTTGCCGTCATCTTCTTCGACTTCGGTCTCCAAGGCTGGTTCAGCCAGCGCGTGAGCACGGCGGTGAAGGAGTCCTTCGCGGTCGCCCAGGCCTATCTCGAGGAGCACCGCCACACGATCAATGCCGACGCCTTCGCGATGGCCCAGGACGTCAATCGCGAGGGCCCGCTGCTGTCGTTCAATCCGCAGCGCTTCAATCAGTTCGTCGCCGCGCACGCGGCCTTGCGTTCCCTGACCGAGGCGGTGATCTTCGACGGCTCGGGCAACGTGCTGGCACGCGCGGGATTCAGCCTCCTGCTCGATTTCGATCCGCAGATCCCCGACTGGGCGCTGAACCGGGCGCGCGATGGCGAGGTCGTGATCCTCACCGCCGACACCGACGACCGGGTGCGCGCGCTGCTGCGCCTGGACGCCTTCGCCGATACCTATCTCATCGTCGGCCGCTTGATCGACCCGCGTGTGCTCGCCCACACCGACCGCTCGCGCGGCGCCGCCCAGCTCTACGAAGAGCTGGAAGGCAAGCGCTCCGGCCTGCAGATCACCTTTGCCCTGATTTTCGTCGTCGTCGCGCTGTTGCTGCTGCTGACCGCCGTATGGGTCGGATTGGCCTTCGCCAACTACCTGACCCGACCGATCGGCGACCTGATCGCCGCCGCCGAGCGGGTGCGCACCGGCGATCTCTCCGCCCGGGTCGACGAGGCGGCGACCGCCGAGGAGATCGGCGCCCTGTCGCGCGCCTTCAATCGCATGACCGGTGAACTGGAACGCCAGCAACGCGAGCTGCTCGAGGCCAATCGCCAGCTCGACAACCGGCGGCGTTTCATCGAGGCCGTGCTCTCCGGTGTCTCTGCCGGGGTGGTCGGCCTCGACCGGGAAGGCCGTGTCGAGCTACCCAACCGCTCGGCCGGCAGCCTGCTCTCCCAGACATTGGACACGCTTCACGGCCGGGAGCTGGCCGAAATTCTGCCGGAGGTCGGTGAGCTGATCGAGGCGGCGAGAGACCGGCCGGGCCGGGTGATCGAGCGCCAGCTTTCGGTCGAGCTCGACGCCCGCAACCCGCGCACGATCTTCGCGCGCGTCGTGGCCGAGCGGAATGCCGAAGGTATCTTCGGCTTCGTCGTCACCTTCGACGACATCACCGACCTGCTGTCGGCCCAGCGCAAGGCGGCCTGGGCCGATGTCGCCCGCCGCATCGCCCACGAGATCAAGAACCCGCTGACGCCGATTCAGCTCTCCGCGGAGCGGATCAGGCGCAAGTACAAGAACGAGATCACCAGCGATCCGGAGACCTTCGCGATCTGCACAGACACGATCGTCCGCCACGTCGGCGATATCGGGCGTATGGTCGACGAGTTCTCCTCCTTCGCCCGCATGCCGGCGCCCGTGGTGGCCGAGCAGGAGATCGGCCGCCTGATCAACGAAACGGTTTTCCTGCAGAAGACGGCGCATCCCGAGATCGACTTCCACGTCGAGCTCGGCGACCGCCCGACCATCCTCGCTTGCGACGGCCAGCAGGTCGCCCGGGCGCTGACCAACCTGCTGAAGAACGCGGTGGAATCGATCGAGGGCCGCAAGCCGAACGGCGACGGCAAGGACCTCGCGAAGGGCGAGGTCAGGGTGCGCTTGGAGACGCAGCCGGGCAGCGTGGTGATCGCCGTCGAGGACAACGGCCGCGGCCTGCCCAAGCGCGAGCGCCACCGGCTGACGGAGCCCTACGTGACGACGCGCTCGCGGGGCACGGGGCTCGGCCTTGCGATCGTGCGCAAGATCATGGAAGACCACGACGGCGATCTGATACTGGAGGACCGGGCGGAGGGCGGCGCCAAGGTCGCGCTGATCTTCCGACTGCGCAGCGAAGCAGACCGCAGGCCGCAAGAAGACGGGCAGCAAGACCCCGAGAAGGCCCACGCCCATGGCTCATGACATCCTGATCGTCGACGACGAGGCCGATATCCGAATGCTGATCACCGGCATTCTGGAGGACGAGGGCTTCACGACGCGGGCGGCCGCCGATGCCGATGAGGCTCTGGAGGCCATCCGCAGCCGGCGGCCCAATCTGGTCATCCTCGACATCTGGCTCGAAGACAGCCGTCTCGACGGCCTCGAGCTGCTCGATCTGATCATGCGCGATCATCCCAGCCTCCCCGTCGTCATGATCAGCGGCCACGGCAACATTGAGACGGCCGTCTCGGCGATCAAGCAGGGGGCCTACGACTTCATCGAAAAACCCTTCAAGGCCGATCGCCTGCTGCTCATCGCCAGCCGGGCGCTGGAGGCGGCGCGGCTCAAGAACGAGGTCGAGGAGCTGCGCACGCGCGTCGGCGCCGTGAGCAGCGTCACAGGCCAGTCGGCCATGGCCAATCAGCTCCGCCAAGCGGTGAAGAAGGTCGCGCCGACCGGAAGCCGTATCCTGATCACCGGGCCGGCGGGCGCCGGCAAGGAGGTGGTCGCCCGCCTGCTGCATGCGCAATCCCAACGCTCTCACGGGCCCTTCGTCGTGCTCAACTGCGCCACCATGCATCCCGACCGCTTGGAGAGCGAGCTTTTCGGCACGGAGAGCGCTGCGGCGAACAGCGCCGAGAGCGCCAAGATCGGTACCCTGGAACGGGCTCACGGCGGCACGCTTCTGCTCGACGAGGTCGCGGACATGCCCCTCGAGACCCAGGGCAAGATCGTTCGGGTGCTGCAGGAGCAGACCTTCGAGCGCCTGGGCGGCCACCGGCGGGTCGAGGTCGACGTCAGGGTCTTCGCCTCCACGAACCGCGAGCTGAACGCCTTGATCGCCGATGGGAGCTTCCGAGAGGATCTCTACTATCGCCTCAACGTCGTGCCGATCCGCGTCCCGGCCCTGCGCGAGCGCGCCGAGGACATTCCGGCGCTGATAGAGAGCTTCATGACCGCTGCCATGGAGAACGCCGGCCTGCCGCAGCGCGCGCTGAGCGAAGATGCTCTAGCCGCCCTGCAGGGCTACGACTGGCCCGGCAACGTCCGCCAGCTCAGAAACGTCATCGATCACATCCTGATCATGGCGCCGGGCGGCCCGGACGAACCGGTCCGCGCGGAAATGCTCCCGCCCGAGATCAGCCGC
>JAKSDN010000063.1 GCA_022360075.1 Kiloniellales bacterium
GGTAGGGAAACGCGCGCGTCTAGTGCGACATCAGCACCGGCACGGTCATCTGCTGGAGGATGCTGCGGGTCACGCCGCCTAGGATCAGCTCGCGCAGGCGGCCGTGGCCGTAGGCGCCCATCACCAGCAGGTCGGCGCCTTCGTCGGCCAGGCGCGAGAGAATCTCGTCGCTGACCGCGATGTCCGCGCTTTCGGTCTGATGTACCTGGGCCTTCACGCCATGCCGGGCCAGATGCAGGGCGATGTCGGCCCCGGGCTCCTCGCCGTGGTTGCCCGGACGGCTATGGGCGTTGACCGCAAGGACCGTGACCTGATCCGCCCGCTCGAGCATGGGCATGGCGTCGCTGACGGCGCGCGCGGCCTCGCGCCCCGCGTCCCACGCGATGGTCACCGACTGGCCGACCTTCCGCTGGGTCCCGATGTAGGGAACCAGGAGGACGGGCCGACCCGACGACAGCAGGACCTCTTCGATGACCTCGTTGTCCGTTGCCTCCTGGTCCTTGGGATCGGCCTGGCCGAGTATCACCAGATCGGCATAACGGGCATGAACGGCGATGACCGAGGCCATGTCCGTATAGAGGCAGTCCACGACGCGGGCCTCGCTGGCGAAGGGCCGCCCCGCGACCGCCTTCTCGAAGCGGCTGCCGGCCTCCCGCGCCCGATTCAGGGCCCGCTCGTGTTGAAGCTTGAGGAAGTCCGCCGGTATCTCGGCAGACAGGTAGCTCGGCGTCGAGGCGACACCCGTGAGGCAGAGCCCGGTCAGATGCGCGTCGTGGGCCTCGGCCAGGGCGGCCGCTGCCTGGATGCAGGCCTCGTTGGACTTGGCATTGTCGACCAGCATCAAAATGTTCTTGTAGCTCATTTCCGGATCCCCACTTGCTCGACGCCTGGGCGACGCTGCCGGCGCGCCCTTGAGGCCTATGGCACCGCCCGAGGCCCGTCGCCGCATTGACCTGCGTCAAGAAGGCCTCTTGGCCGGCCCGCGCCATTGCGCTAGCAAGACGGCGATCCAAGGGCTTGTCAGGCAAAGGGACCTCGATGCCGGCAGACACGATGGTGCATCCGACGATCCTCTCCGGCGGCGCGGGCACGCGCCTTTGGCCCCTGTCGCGCGCGCTCTATCCCAAGCAGCTCATGGCCCTGGTCGGCGAGGAGAGCCTGCTGGAGGCGACGGCCGCCAGAGTCGGCGACCCGGCGCGCTTCGCCGCCCCGCTGATCATCTGCAACGACGAGCACCGCTTTCTGGTCGCCGAGCAGCTCCAGCGCCAGGCGCGCCCGCCGCAGCGCATCGTGCTGGAGCCCACGGCTCGCAACACCGCGCCTGCCGCCTGCGTGGCCGCGCTGATGCTGGCGGCGCAGGACCCCGAGGCGGTCATGCTGCTGCTGCCCTCGGACCACTTCATCGCCCGGCCGGAAGCCTTCCGTGCCGCGGTCGAGCGCGCCCTGCCGGCCGCCGAGGCCGGCTGGCTGGTCACCTTCGGGATCACGCCGGACCGGGCGGAGACCGGCTACGGCTACATCAAGCAGGGACCGGCCCTCGAGGCCGCGGCGGGCTGCCACCAGGTGGCGCGTTTCGTCGAGAAGCCCGACGTGGAGACCGCGGAAGGTTATCTCGCGGCAGGCGGCTACGCTTGGAACAGCGGCATGTTCCTGTTCCGGGCCGAGCGCCTGATCGCCGAGATGGAGCGCTTCGAGCCCGCCGTGGTCGAGGCCTGCCGCAAGGCGCTGGAGGGTGCGGCGGCCGATCTCGACTTCCTGCGCCTCGAGCGCGAAGCCTTCGCCGCCTCGCCGTCGATCTCGATCGATTACGCCGTGATGGAGCCCACCGAGCGCGCGGCCGTGGTTCCCGCCGACATCGGCTGGTCCGACGTCGGCTCCTGGGGCTCGCTCTGGGACGTCGCCGATCGCGACGAGGCCGGCAACTGCAGACGCGGCGACGTGCTCGCGCTCGACTGCCGGGACAGCTACCTACACAGCGAGGATCGGCTGGTCGCCGCGCTCGGGCTGAGCGACATGGTGGTGGTGACGACCCGCGACGCGGTCCTGGTCGCCCCGCGCGAGCGGGCGCAGGACATCCGCAATCTGGTCGATCAGCTCAAGAACGGTGCGCGCAGCGAGCACCTTCACCACACCCGGGTCTACCGGCCCTGGGGCTCCTACGAGGGCGTCGATGCCGGCCGCGGCTTCCAGGTCAAGCGCCTGATCCTCAAGCCCGGCGCCTCGATCTCCCTGCAGCGCCACAAGCATCGGGCCGAACACTGGGTGGTGGTGCGCGGCGAGGCCGAGGTCACCCGCGACGACGAGGTCTACCGGCTGCGGGAGAACCAGTCGACCGACATCCCGCTGGGTGCCATCCACCGCCTGCACAACCCGGGCGAAGCGCCGCTGCACATCATCGAGGTGCAGTCGGGCGACTATCTCGGCGAGGACGACATCGAGCGCTTCGAGGACATCTACGGACGCGTGGAGGAAAGCTGAGGCCGCTCCGGCGGGCCTTGGCATCGCGGTCATACATGGCGGCTATCCCGGAAGAAGTGGGCAGAGTCTCAGAGAAGCGGATTCGCTGGACCTATCGCCCATCGATCGCCAAGACCCTGCCCCTGGGCCTCGCGGCGCTGATTCTCATTTCGCTCGGCACGAGCCTCTGGTTCGCGCTCGCGGTGGCGGGCAAGAACACCTTGGAGCTCGAGCGCAGCTTGGCCGAGGTGACGTTGGAGGCCGTGGTCCGCGAAGCGGAGACTCAGCTTGGCGCCGCGCAGACCCAGGTGGAGTTCATCGGAACTCTGATCGGCAGCGGCGAGCTCGATCCCGCAGACAAGGCGCGCGTTGCCGACGTGATGCTCGGCGCGCTCGCGGCCACGCCGCAGGTCTCCGGGATCGCCTTCGTCCGCGAGGACTTCCGCGTGATGCGCGTCGGATTCGAGGGCGGCGAGACCCTGGTCATCCATGACGATTGGAGCGATCGGCCCGGCGTTCGAGATGCCATGGCGGAGATCGAGACGTTGGGCCAACCGCGCTGGCGCGAGGTCATCTGGGTGGAGGACTTCAAGGCGCCGCACGTCACGATGGCCGCGCCGGTGTTTCGCGGCGGCTCCTTTCTCGGCTACCTGTTTCCGATCGTTTCGATCAGCACGCTCTCGCGCTTTCTCGATCGCTTCGACCAGACCAACGGGACTCACTCCTTCATCCTCTATGGCCGGGACAAGGTGCTGGCCCATCCGGCGCTCGCCGCCGGTTTCGAGGGACTCTCGAACGAGCGTCCGTTGCCCGATCTGAACGACATCGACGATCCAGTCCTGACGGCGATCTGGCGCGAGCCGATCGACGACATGCACTACCTGTTGCGTGACAGCGAGATCGAAGGTCGTGTCGTCGAAGGCGACGATGAGGACTACATCTATTTCTACCGCTCGCTGGACCTTTTCGGGCGGGCGCCTTGGATTCTGGGCATCTACTTTCGCGAAAGCGAGGTCGAGGGCCCAATGCACAGGTTGTTCGCTGCGGCCGCCTTCGGTCTCATCGTGCTCGTCGTCGCGGTCGCCGGCACTTTCTTCTTCGCCCGCAGCATCCTGCCACCGATCCGGCGGCTGACCGATGCCTCGCTCGCCGTCCAGCGGCTCGAGCTATCCAGCATCAAGCCCCTGGGCGGCAGCCTGTTCCGGGAGATGGACACCGCGGCCAAGGCCTTCGACTCCATGCTCGCCGGACTGCGGCGTTTCGAGACCTACGTCCCGCGGAGCCTGGTGCTGCGCCTGATGCGCTCGGAGAGCGCCTCGATCGCCTCGGAGGAGCGCGAGGTCACGGTCTTCTTCACCGACATCGTGGATTTCTCTCGGATCAGCCAGCGCCTCGAGCCGGCCGCGCTCGCCGATCTCCTCAACCGGCATTTCTCCCTGATGAGCCAGGCCATCGAGGCGGAGGGCGGCACGATCGACAAGTACATCGGCGATTCGGTGATGGCCTTCTGGGGCGCACCGGACGATCAGCCCGACCACGCCGCGCGGGCCTGCCGGACGGCCACGGAGATCGCGCGTCTCCTGCGCGCGGACACCCGGGCGCGCGAGGCCCGCGGTGAAGAGCCCCTGCATCTGCTCATCGGCCTGCATAGCGGCACCGCCATCGTCGGCAACATCGGCGCGCCGGGCCGGGTCAACTACACTCTGATCGGCGATACGGTGAACCTGGCCCAGCGCCTCGAAGCCCTGGGCAAGGAGGTCGCAAGCGACGGCCCCGACGGCGAGGCGGATGTCGTCATCCTGTTGAGCGCGGAGACCAAGGCGCGGCTGGACAGCGGTTTCCGA
>JAKSDN010000230.1 GCA_022360075.1 Kiloniellales bacterium
CCCTTGGCCGAGGCCAGCGCCTGGATCGACGGCTATCGCCGCTTCTGGGAGGCGCGGCTCGATTCCCTCGAGCGCTTCCTGCGCGACAACAACGAAGATGGGGAGCCCTAGTGATGAGCGAGACCGCAGAGACTCTCACCCTCAAACGCCACCTGCCGGCCGATCCCGAGACCGTCTTCGCGGCCTGGACCGACGGTGCCAACCTCAGGCGGTGGTTCATTCCCGGCGGCGTCACGGTCACCGAGGCCGAGCTCGATGTGCGGGTCGTCGGGCGTTTTCGCATCGTCATGTGCGGCAACGACTCGGGACGCGACTTCGGCCACGACGGCGAGTATCTGGAGGTCGACCCGCCGCGGCGCCTGGTCTTCACCTGGAGCGGGCCGAGCGATCCGGGCTCGCTGGTCACCATCGAGCTGCGGCCGGAGGGCGGCGGCACCGAGCTGACGCTGACCCACGAGCGCACGCCCAACGCCGAGACCCGTGAGGCCTATCGCGGCGGATGGACGCGGATTCTGGAGAGCCAAGCCAAGCATCTGGCGGCCGAGGCCGCCTGAGTTCCCATTGCTAACAGGAGGGCTATCATGACTGCCGTCACTTTTCCCGGCGAGAGCGAGGCCTATCGCCAGCAACGCGAGGCCCTGCTCGCCGCCGAGACCGCGCTGCGCGACCAGCGGGAGAAGGTCGCCGCGCTGCGCCGCAGCCTGCCGCTCGGCCCCGCGGTCGAGACCGATTACGTCTTTCGCGAGGGCCCGGCCGACCTGGCGGATGAAGACCCAAGCCGTTTCTTCGACACGCCCTTGTCGTCGCTCTTCGAGGGCGGGCGCAACAGCCTGATCGTGGCCCACGTCATGTTCTCGCCCGAGGCCGAACGGGCCTGCCCGATGTGCAGCCTGTTCGTCGACGGCTACGACGCGGTGGTCAAGCACCTCGCCCACAAGGCCGGCTTCGTCGCCGTGGCGAAGGCCGAGCTGGGCAAGTTCCGCCGCTATGCCCGAGGTCGCGGCTGGCACAACACGAGACTGCTCTCGAGCCACGACAACAGTTTCAACCGCGACTTCAACGTCGAGGTCGACGAGGGACAGCTACCGGCGCTCAGCGTCTTCACCAAGGAGCCCGACGGGCGCATCCACCACCGCTACACGACCGAGGGCTCGCTGGTCTTCGAGCACCACCGCATGATGGACCTCTTCTGCCCGGTCTGGCACTTCTTCGACCTGCTGCCCGAGGGCCGCGGCGATTGGATGCCGGGCCACGGATAGGTCGCGGGCAGTCTTGCGGCTTCAACAAAGTCGCGACGCGATCGCCTCATAGCCTTGGGTTCGTCATTGCGAGCGGAACGACGCAATCCAGACGACGGGCGCCTTATACCAGCGAGCGATTGAATTGACTCTGGGGATTCCCATTCATCGTGATCTGTGATTCGCTGTGCTTCCACCAGATTTGGGGGAAGCAATGGGACATGGTCTCAAGATAAGGGATGATTTGACGCCGTGTGAGCTGCGG